>NZ_JAOCLK010000119.1:0-545 GCF_029845265.1 Ectopseudomonas oleovorans | reverse complement strand
CCCACTCCTTCGCTAGCCCAGTTCAGTTGTTTAAGACCTGCCACACGCAGCCATGTAGCAGGCCGTCGTCGCCATGAAATCAGAACGGCTCATCGTCCTCCGGTTCCTGGCCGCCCTTACGCTTTCGCTCCCGTGATTTGATCTTGGCCTGGGCCGCCAAGCTACTGTGTTGCAGGCGATAGGACTCGTTACCGGTTTCGACGATGTGGCAGTGGTGGGTCAGCCGATCCAGCAGGGCGGTGGTCATCTTGGCGTCGCCGAACACGCTCGACCATTCGGCGAAGCTCAGGTTGGTGGTGATCACCACGCTGGTGTGTTCGTACAGCTTGGACAGCAGGTGAAACAGCAACGCACCGCCAGCCTGGCTGAACGGCAGATAACCCAGTTCGTCGAGGATGACCAGATCCATGCGCAGCAGTGCCTGGGCGATCCGCCCGGCTTTGCCGTCGTGTTTTTCGCGCTCCAGCAGATTGACCAGATCGACCGTGGAGTAGAAGCGCACGCGCTTACCGTGCCGGGTGATGCCGGACACGGCCAGCGCGGTG
>NZ_JAOCLK010000118.1:0-549 GCF_029845265.1 Ectopseudomonas oleovorans | reverse complement strand
GAAAACTGACCCAGGTGTTCAACTGCTTCTGCTCAATTTTTGAGCAGGAGAACACAGGGTGATCAGTATGGAAATGATGGGCAAAATCCGCCGGATGTATTTCCGCGACAAGCTGTCGCTGCATGAGATAGCCAAGCGCACCGGGCTGGCGCGCAACACGATTCGCAAGTGGGTCAGAGCACCTGAGGCCAAGCCGCCGGTCTACCAACGCCGCGCGATCTTCAACAAACTCAGCCCTTTTCACGCCACGCTGGAGCAGGCGCTAAAAGCCGATTCGCTGCGGCCCAAGCAACAGCGGCGCAGTGCCAAGGCGCTGTTGGCGCAAATCAAAGCCGATGGTTATGACGGTGGCTACAGCCAGCTCACCGCGTTTATCCGTGCCTGGCGAGGGGGACAGGGCAAGGCGTCGCAGGCCTTTGTGCCGCTGACCTTTGCTCTTGGCGAGGCGTTTCAGTTTGACTGGAGCGAGGAAGGCTTGCTGGTCGGCGGCATTTACCGGCGTATGCAGGTGGCACATCTGAAGCTGTGTGCCAGCCGTGCGTTCTGGCT
>NZ_JAOCLK010000117.1:0-559 GCF_029845265.1 Ectopseudomonas oleovorans | reverse complement strand
CTCGCTGACGTCTTCACCGATGCGCTTGAGCTGGCAGCCGCAGGCACACTGGGTGCTGTCCGGCTCGTGGAGTATCAGCGTGCGCGGCAGTTCGGCCGGCAGCGGCGCTCGCTTGGGCTGCTGCCGTGGCTCGCGCTTGGCGGGCTCTGGCCGGGCTGCTTCAAGTTCTGCCTCGATGGCGGCGATATTGCTGGCGAATATCTATCTTCACTACGTGCTGGATCTGTGGGCAAGGCAGTGGCGCCAGCGGCATGCCCGTGGCGATGTAATTATTGTGCGTTATGCGGACGACAGCGTGGTGGATTTCAGGACGAAAGTGCAGGCTCAGCAATTTCTGGTGCAGTTGCAGGAACGCTTGGCCAGGTTCGGTTTATCACTCAACGCATCGAAGACACGGCTGATTGAGTTTGGTCGTTTTGCTGCGAGAAATCGTAGGAAGCGAGGCTTGGGTAAACCGGAAACGTTTGACTTTCTGGGCTTCACACATTGTTGCAGCACCAACAGACGCGGTGGTTTTCAAGTGCTGCGACTGACGGTCAAGAAGCGAATGTGTGCAACG
>NZ_JAOCLK010000116.1:0-561 GCF_029845265.1 Ectopseudomonas oleovorans | reverse complement strand
CGGCACAGCACGCAGGCCGAGCACATGCCCAAGAGCCATCGCGAGCATGCCGAGTGGACGCCGCAGCGGCTGATCCGCTGGGCCGAGCAGACCGGGCCGAACACCGCCGGCGTGATCAGCCACATCCTCGAGCGGCGCATCCATCCGCAGCAGGGTTACCGGGCCTGCCTGGGCATCCTGCGCCTGGGCAAGACTCATGGCGAAGTGCGCTTGGAGCTGGCCTGCCGACGCGCCCTCAGCCTCGGCGCGTGCAGCTACAAGAGCCTCGAATCGATCCTGCGCCAGGGCCTGGAAAGCCTGCCGCTGGCTCAAGCCAACCTGCCGCTGCTGCCGGACGACCACGCCAACCTGCGCGGCCCCGGCTACTACCACTGAACACAAGGAAACTCACCATGCTGCCCCATCCGACCCTGGACAAGCTGCAAACCCTGCGCCTGCACGGCATGCTCAAGGCGCTGAACGAACAACTGAAAACCCCAGACATCGACAGCCTGAGCTTCGAGGAACGCCTCGGCCTGCTGGTCGACCGCGAGCTGACCGAACGCGATGACAAGCGCCTGA
>NZ_JAOCLK010000115.1:0-616 GCF_029845265.1 Ectopseudomonas oleovorans | reverse complement strand
CGTAACCCTGGCGCTGCTCTGGCAGGAGTACCGCCTGAGCCAGCCTCAGGGCTTTCAGTACAGCTGGTTCTGTGAGCACTACCGAGCCTGGCAGGGCAAGCTGGACGTGGTGATGCGTCAGGAGCACCGCGTCGGCGAGAAGCTGTTCGTCGACTATGCCGGCCAGACGGTGCCGGTTATCGACCGCCACAGCGGCGAGATCCGCCAGGCGCAGGTGTTCGTCGCGGTGCTTGGCGCGTCCAGCTACACCTTCGCCGAAGCCACCTGGTCGCAGCAGCTGCCGGACTGGCTAGGCTCGCATACCCGTTGCTTCGCCTTCCTCGGCGGCGTGCCGGAGATCGTGGTGCCGGACAACCTGCGCAGCGCGGTGAGCAAGAGCCATCGCTACGAGCCGGACATCAACCCGAGCTACCGCGATCTGGCCGAGCATTATGGCGTGGCGGTGGTGCCGGCGCGGGCGCGTAAGCCGCGCGACAAGGCTAAGGCCGAGGTCGGCGTGCAGGTGGTCGAGCGCTGGATCCTCGCCGCGCTGAGGAACCGCCAGTTCTTCTCCCTGGACGAACTCAACACAGCCATCGCGGCGCTGCTGGACAGGCTCAACCGACGACCGTTTCGC
>NZ_JAOCLK010000114.1:0-636 GCF_029845265.1 Ectopseudomonas oleovorans | reverse complement strand
AAATCCCAGCCATTAGTGCTGGGATTTTTCGTTTCATTTCCTTGTAAATCAGATGGTTAGCTATGCTCGTCTCTCTTAAAGTAGATGATTTCTTCGAAGGAGACGGTTTCCTTCGCCAAACCTAAGCACCACGGAGGCTGTGCCTTGCAGCATGTTTCTGGTCTAAATCTCCGAAGTCCGTTGGATGGTAGGCTGACGCTGTACAGCCTGAGCTGCCACTGGGAATCCCCATAAGCCTTGGGGAGAAAATGGGTATTCCGGAAAATCCCCACAAGCTCGATCCACAATCCCCACAAGCTCTTGTGGGAATTCCAGTGGAATTGCCGAAATGTATCCGGACGGAGTGGATGAAACCACGCAAGACAGGCAATAGGGATTGGGAGCGCCACTGTTTGCCTTTGGCTTTCTGCTATGGTTACGCCGAAATTTATGCAAACTTGGCTTTTGCAGAAATTGACCTGAATCACGCCATGTCTGGCTTTCGACCTCTACTTGGTCTCTAGGTGGGGTAGGGTTCTCATGCCAGGCACTCACCTGCCTGTGGTAAACCTCATGGCCTGCGGAAGATTTTTTCTGCAGGGTGCATACCTGCAATGATGAGGCGCATAGCCTTGCCTGAGGCTATGCGCACCAAAA
>NZ_JAOCLK010000113.1:0-671 GCF_029845265.1 Ectopseudomonas oleovorans | reverse complement strand
CGAGTGATCGTATCCAGTATTGACACCAGTCCAAGCGCATCCCAGCGTTTCTTCGGCAGCGCCTGCCGCAGGTGCAAGGCGCCGGCGTTCCACCAGGGGCCGCGCCCGTTGGTGGCCGACTTCCAGGCCCGCTCCTCCGGTAAGCCCAGCCGCATCAGATTGCGTGCCCGGGTAACCGGTCGTTTCCAGTGCCGCCACAGCACATTGCGCAGCAACCGCCGCACCCAGCCATCCAGCTCTTCCACAGGCCGCTTGCTCTGGCTCAGCTTGAAGTAGCTGCTCCAGCCACGCAGAACCGGGTTGAGCCGCTCGATCAGCCAGGTCAGCTGACTACCCCGCCTAGCACGTAGCAGGCTTTTCACCCGTTCGCGCAGGCGCTGCAGGCTGCTGCCGGCAATCCGCAGTTTCGGCTGCCGGTGCACGGTCATGCCGTAGCCCAGGTAACTGCTGCGCCACGGGCGGATGACCTGGCTCTTGGCCCGGTTCAACCGCAACCGCAGCCGCTGCTCCAGAAAACGCTCCAGACTGGCTAGCACCCGCTCGCCCGCCTGCCGACTGCGGACGTAGACGTTCGCGTCGTCGGCATAGCGCACGAAGCGATGGCCGCGCCGGCTCAGCTCCCGGTCCAGCTCGTTCAGCAGGATGTTCGAGAGCAGGGGCGAGAGCGGCCC
>NZ_JAOCLK010000112.1:0-703 GCF_029845265.1 Ectopseudomonas oleovorans | reverse complement strand
CCATCAGCAGATCGTGGTCGACCCGGTCGAAGAATTTCTCCAGGTCCAGTTCCACGCTCCAGCGATAGCCCGCCGCCACATGGGCGCGGGCCATTTCGATGGCCTGGTGCGCGCTGCGCCCCGGACGAAAGCCGTAGCTGAAGTCCGAGAACAGCGGTTCGAAAAGCGGCGTCAGTTGCTGCAGCAGCGCCTGCTGGATCAGGCGATCCAGCACGCTGGGTATCCCCAGCGTTCTGACCCCGCCATCGGGCTTGGGAATGTTCACCGCACGGACGCCGTACGGCTGGTATTCACCCGTCTGCAGCCGCTCCCGCAGGGACGGCCAATACTGCTTCAGGTAGCCCGCGAGTTCGTCCACCGACAGGCCATCGGCCCCCGGTGCGCCCCGGTTGTTCACCACCCGTCGATACGCACGCCTCAGGTTCGCCGGCGACAGCACCCGCTCCATCAGCGTGTTCGGCTCCGCTTTCGTCCACGTTACAGACGCCATCGGTGTCTGCGCACTGTCAGCCGGCATGCGCGGATTCCGTCCACCATGCCGGGGAACAGCCTTCCCCTGGGGGGGAAGCTTCTGCGGTTCGACATCCCATGAGACTCCAACGCCTACCGGCGGTATGACCTGTTCGGCCCTTGGTGACGTGGTTGCTCGTCACTTACTACGGCCTCGGCTGACTTCTGCACGCCCATCCCGTCGCCTCTCGAC
>NZ_JAOCLK010000111.1:0-755 GCF_029845265.1 Ectopseudomonas oleovorans | reverse complement strand
TCCAGTTGTTGTCGATGGGGAGGTTGCCGTCATCCAGGTAGCGCACCAACGCTGCCCAGCGCTTGAGGCTGTAGTCGAGTGCTTTGGCGATCGCGCTGCCCTCCGGCACCTTCTGCCGCTGCCCAAGCATCCAGCTATGCAGGCCATCGATGATTGGCCTGGCTTTGTCCTGGCGCAGTTGCCGTCGCTGTTCGGCGAGTAGCTCTCGCCCTTCGCGTTCCACATCGTAGAGCTGACCGATGTACTGGAGGGCCTGCTCGGCCAGTTGGCTCTGGTTGGCGGCATGCAGGTCGAAGAACTTGCGCCGTGCATGGGCCATGCAGCCGATCTCGGTCACGCCTTGCTCGAAGCTGGCCTTGTAGCCGGCGAAGTCGTCGCAGACCAGTTTGCCTTGCCAGTCGCCCAGGAAGCTGCGCGCGTGCTCGCCAGCCCGGCTCGGCCTGAAGTCGTAGACCACGGCCTTGAGGTCGGCGAAGGGGCTGGGTGCATAGGCCCAGACGTAAGCCCGCTGGGTCTTCTTCGTGCCCGGGGCGAGCATCTGCACCGGGGTTTCGTCGGCGAGGATGACGTCCTGCTGGAGCAGGCAGTCGCGCAGGGCATCGACCAGAGGTTGCAGCTGGACGCCGCAAGCGCCGACCCATTGCGCTAGGGTGGAACGCGCGATGGCCAGCCCGGCGCGGGCGAAGATCTTTTCCTGGCGGTACAGCGGCAGGTGATCGGCGAACTTGGCCACCATGACCTGAGCCAGCAGCCCC
>NZ_JAOCLK010000110.1:0-773 GCF_029845265.1 Ectopseudomonas oleovorans | reverse complement strand
GTGCAGTTGCAGCCGCTGGTCGATGCCCTGCGCGACGCGGTGCTTGCCCAGCACGTGATCCATGCCGACGAAACCCCGGTTTCGATGCTCGCGCCCGGCGAGAAGAAGACCCATCGCGCCTATGTCTGGGCCTACGCCACCAGCCAGTTCTCGGACGTGGCAGCGGTCGTTTACGACTTCAGCCCCAGCCGAGCCGGAGAACACGTCCGCAACTTTCTGCAAGATTGGAAGGGCAAGCTGGTCTGCGATGATTTTGGTGGCTACAAGGCCAGCTTTGAACTCGGTGTCACCGAGATCGGCTGCATGGCCCATGCCCGGCGCAAATTCTTCGAGCTACACGCCACCAATAAAAGCCAGCTTGCCGAGCAGGCCTTGAGGTACATCCAGCTGCTGTACGAAATCGAGCATGAAGTCCGCGACCTAAAACCGGATTTACGCCGCCGAATACGACAAGAAAAAGCCGTGCCGGTGATGGACGTTTTGCATGCCTGGATGATCACCCAGCGCCTACTTGTGCACGATGGCTCGGCCATCAGCAAAGCATTGGATTACAGCCTCAAACGCTGGACGGCGCTGTCGCGCTATCTCGATGACGGCGCCGTACCCATTGACAATAATTGGGCAGAGAACCAGATCCGGCCATGGGCGTTGGGGCGCAAGAACTGGCTCTTTGCAGGTTCACTGCGCAGCGGTAAACGGGCAGCGGCGATCATGAGTTTGATCCAGTCAGCTCGACTCAACGGGCATGACCCGTACGCCTATTTGAAGGACGT
>NZ_JAOCLK010000109.1:0-787 GCF_029845265.1 Ectopseudomonas oleovorans | reverse complement strand
GTCCGTGCAGTCGTCTCCCAAGGGGAGAGGGGAACCGTTCAGTGGCGGCTGCCATATCGGCATTCCGCCAGCACGTCCGGCGCTTGAAGCCCCCCCCCACGACCCGCTTCTGCTCCCAACAGCAGGGAATCGCATCTCGCAAACATTCCCCTAAACCAGAGGTACCCGCGATCCGCTCCCCTCGCCCTCCGGGAGAGGGGTTGGGGGTGAGGGGGGCTTTCAGCGCGCCAACAAAGCAATCCGCTCGCTAGCCACCCGATAAATCTCCTGCAACACAGCCTCGGTTTCTTTCAAGGCCTGATCATTCCAAAAACGCAGCACCATGATGCCTTCACGCTCTAATTTCAATGTCCGTGCAGCGTCGTCTTCACCACCGTGCTGCGAACCATCCAGTTCCACCGCCAGTTTCGCCGCCTCGCAGTAAAAGTCGAGGATGTAAGGCGGCAACGGGTGCTGCCGACGAAACTTCAAACCGCCCAACCGCCCCGAGCGCAGGCAATACCACAGGCGAACCTCGGCATCGGTTGCCGTCGTGCGCAGCTCCCGCGCACGCTGCTTATGCCATGCAGGAAGCGGTCTGTGCTTGGGTGGCATCCTTGCCCTCTCTTTAAATTTTAAATTGTGATAACCCCTACCCTCACCCCCGGCCCCTCTCCCGAGGGAGAGGGGAGGTGTACGGTGAACGTTTGATCAATCACATGCAGTCAGTACGATCGTTAGCCTGGACATAGATTTCAGCCCTGCGCCGTTTTGCTTGTCTCCCCTCTCCCTCCGGGAGACGACTGCA
>NZ_JAOCLK010000108.1:0-831 GCF_029845265.1 Ectopseudomonas oleovorans | reverse complement strand
CAGAAGTGGCGTGGGCTGAGGGTGCTCGCGGTGGATGGCTCGACCGTGCATTTACCCCTGGAGTCGACCATGGCGACCTTCTTTGGCAGTCACTCTGGCTTTCCCATGGCTCGCTTGTCCACACTCTACGAAGTCGCTGACGGTCAAACCTTGCATAGCCTGATCGTGCCCCTGACCGTCGGCGAGCGCGACTGTGCCCATCTGCACCTTGAGCACCTGCCGGCTGACAGCCTGACGCTGTTTGACCGTGGTTACCCTGGGCACTGGTTATTCGCGCTGTTCGCGCAGCAACAGCGGCACTTTCTGATGCGCCTGCCCTGTGGCTATAACGCCCAGGTCAAAGCGTTTCTACACTCTGGCCAAGTTGAAGACACACAGCTTTTCGTGGCCAACCATCCTGAAGCACGTCTGTTCTGCTCCGAGGCTGGCGTTGATCCTGCCAGCCAGATCGAGCTGAGACTGATCCGGGTCGAGTTGGCCAACGGCGAAAGCGAAGTATTGCTGACCTCGCTGCTGGATCGAGAAGCCTTTCCCGCTGAGGTGTTTGCCGAGCTTTACCACCGCCGCTGGGGCATCGAAACCGATTTCCGTCGCCTCAAACAAACCCTGACGCTGGACAACTTCAGCGGCCGCAGCGTGACCGCTGTAAAGCAGGACTTTCATGCCGCTCAACTGTTGAAGAACCTGGCGCTGTTGATGCAGCACCTGCTACAGCCGGTCATCGAACAGCGCCACAAAGGTCGCAAGCTGCGATGGAAAGTCAACTTCACCCAAGGCGTGTCACGGCTCAAAAATACCCTGGTCGAGCTGCTGGTGCGGCACTGTGCTCAG
>NZ_JAOCLK010000107.1:0-1111 GCF_029845265.1 Ectopseudomonas oleovorans | reverse complement strand
ATCGGGTAGGAGGCGGCCTCACGGCCGCCGTCCTCCCACACCACCGTGCGTACGGTTCCGTACACGGCGGTTCAGGCCATGCGGTTAAGCCGATTGATCGTATCCAGTATCGAGACCAGTCCAAGTCTGTCCCATAGCTTCTTCGGCAGCGCCTGATTCATATGCGGCGCTCCTGAGTTCCACCACGGGCCTCGGCCATTGAAGGCCGACTTGCAGGCACGCTCCTCGCTCAATCCCAGGCGCATCAGGTTGCGCGCCCTCGTAGAGGGCTGCTTCCATTGCCGCCAGATGACACAGCGAAGTTTGTGCCTGACCCAGCCATCCAGCTCTTCCAGTGGACGCTTGCTCTGGCTGAGCTTGAAGTAGCCTGCCCAGCCTCGCAGCACCGGGTTTACCCGCTCGATGACATTCGCCATCTTGTGGCCCCGCACCCCTCGCAGCAGTTCCCTGAGACGGTCGCGCACACGGCGCAGGCTCATGGTTGCCACTCGCAGTCTAGGCTGCGAGTGCCAACTCATCCCATACCCCAGGTAGTCGCATTTCCACGACCCAGCCACGCGACTCTTGTCCCGATTCAGTCTCAGTTTCAGACGGTGATTCAGGAACCGCTCGACACTGGCCAGCACTCGTTCGCCAGCACGCGGACTACGGACATAAATGTTCGCGTCATCGGCATAGCGCACGAAGCGATGGCCTCGCCGCTCCAACTCACGGTCGAGTTCATCGAGCAGGATGTTCGACAGCAGCGGCGAAAGCGGGCCGCCTTGCGGCGCCCCCTCCTGCCGATGGCTGACAACCCCGCCCGACATGACGCCCGCTTCGAGGTAACGGCGGATGAGTCTGAGCACCTGTTTGTCTTCGACATGGCGCTCAACACAGAACATCAGGATGTCGTGGTTGACCCGATCAAAGAACTTCTCCAGATCGAGTTCCACGCAACACCTATGACCCGCCGCCACATGGGTGCGGGCCATCTCGACAGCCTGGTGAGCGCTTCTGCCCGGACGGAAGCCGTAGCTATAGTCCGAGAACAGCGGATCGAAGATCGGCGTGAGCTGTTGCAGCAGGGCTTGCTGGATCAGGCGATCCACGACACTGGGAATGCCCAGTT
>NZ_JAOCLK010000106.1:0-1171 GCF_029845265.1 Ectopseudomonas oleovorans | reverse complement strand
CAAAAAGGGGCCACCTCTGAAGAGGTGGCCCCTGGGTTCCGCAAATGCGGCAAGAAAAATGGCGTCCCCTAGGGGACTCGAACCCCTGTTACCGCCGTGAAAGGGCGGTGTCCTAGGCCACTAGACGAAGTTCTTCGAACGACAAGGCCAGCGCTAGGCTGGCCTTGTGTGTGATTGGTGGAGCTAAACGGGATCGAACCGTTGACCTCTTGCATGCCATGCAAGCGCTCTCCCAGCTGAGCTATAGCCCCGAAACCTTTCGGTCGGTTCGCAACACTTGCGCGTTGCGACTGGAATATGGCGTCCCCTAGGGGACTCGAACCCCTGTTACCGCCGTGAAAGGGCGGTGTCCTAGGCCACTAGACGAAGGGGACAAAACCTTCGAAGAACAAGGCCAGCACTAAGCTGGCCTTGTCAGTGTTTGGTGGAGCTAAACGGGATCGAACCGTTGACCTCTTGCATGCCATGCAAGCGCTCTCCCAGCTGAGCTATAGCCCCGAAACCTTGCGGTCTGGCTGCAGCGCCTGAGCGCTACGGCTGGAATAAATGGCGTCCCCTAGGGGACTCGAACCCCTGTTACCGCCGTGAAAGGGCGGTGTCCTAGGCCACTAGACGAAGGGGACGCAAGACCCTGATCGCGAACCGATTCACATCGATTCTGGCACTCCCGAAGGAGTCGAGATTGGTGGAGCTAAACGGGATCGAACCGTTGACCTCTTGCATGCCATGCAAGCGCTCTCCCAGCTGAGCTATAGCCCCATCTCGAGGACGGGGCGCATGTTAAGAGCGCCCCGATTGGCTGTCAACAACATTTTTCCTGCCAGCCCAAAGTTTTTGCCACTAGAACAATTACTTAGGGCCATTTCCTGCGGGGCGGAGCTGACACTCGGGAAACGCAGCATCGTCCCACTAGGAGCCGTGCCCTGCGGCAAATCGAAAGAACACTGCAAAGCTATAAGCTTCGCCCCGGGGCGGGGCTCCTACACAAATGCCGCAGGCACCGCCCCCCTGTAGGAGCCGCGCCTCGCGGCGAATCGTTCGAGCGAACAGCGCAAAACCAAGAGCTTCGCCCCGGGGCGGGGCTCCTACACAAATGCCGCAGGCACCGCCCCCCCCTGTAGGAGCCGCGCCTCGCGGCGAATCGTTCGAGCGAACAGCGCAAAACCAAGAG
>NZ_JAOCLK010000105.1:0-1188 GCF_029845265.1 Ectopseudomonas oleovorans | reverse complement strand
ACCCGCGCTTACAGATCTGCCAACGGGTGTTCGCCATCCCAGGCTGGCGCGAAGTGCGCTTCGACCACGGCGTCTGGGATTGCGGCCACGTCCGGCCAGTGCCAATGCGGTGTTTGATCTTTGTCGATCAGGCGGGCGCGCACGCCTTCGGGGAATTCCGGGTGGCGGCAGCAGTTCAGGCTCATGGCGTATTCCATGCGAAACACCTCGGCCAGCGACAGGTGGCGGGCGCGGCGTATCTGCTGCCAGACCAGGTGCGCCGTCAGCGGGCAGCCATTGGCCAGGGTCTTGGCAGCGCGGGCGAGCAGTGCGTCGTCATCTGCTTGCAGTGCCTTGAGCGCGTGTACGGCAGCCGGCAGGTCGGCGACGTCGAGCAGCTCATCGATACGTTCGCGGCGCGGCAACCATTGGGCTGCCGGCAGCTCACTGCGTGCCTCGTTCTCCAGCGCCCGTAGCAGGCTGTGCAGTTGCAGGTCGGCTTGTTCGCGCCAGTTCAGCTGCACCAGACCTTCGAGCAGTGCCTCTTGCTGGTCATCGCGCAGGCAGCGGTCGGCCAGGTTCAGGTCCAGCGCATCGCGGGCATTGATGCTCGCAGCAGTGAGCCCAAGGAACAGACCTAGGCGACCCGGCAGGCGGGCGAGGAACCAGCTACCGCCGACATCCGGGTACAGGCCGATATTGATTTCTGGCATGCCCAGTCGGCTGCTCGGGGTGACGATGCGGATGCCGGCGCCCTGCATCAGGCCCATGCCGCCACCCAGCACGTGACCATGGGCCCAGCAGATCAAGGGCTTGGGGTAGGTGTGGATGCGATGTTCGAGGCGATATTCGTCGGCGAAGAAGCGTCGTGCCAGGGCCGGTATTTCGCCTGGTTGTTCGCGACACTGGTTTACCAGTTGCACCACATCGCCGCCGGCACAGAAGGCCTTGGGGCCGTTGCCGCGCAGCATCACGCAGGCGATGTTCGAGTCTTCTGCCCAGGCCTTCAGGCGTTCGTCGAGTGCTTCGATCATCGGCAGGGAGAGGGCGTTGAGGCTCTTTTCCGCGTCCAGGCTGGCGATGCCGATGCGGTAGCCGTGCAGGCTGGGGCGTTCTTCGAATTGCAGGTTCATATAGGTTTCCAGCGTGGTGCGGGGCGGCTCTGGTGGATGTAAAAAGCGACATCCACCCTACGGGCCTGGCCGATTG
>NZ_JAOCLK010000104.1:0-1194 GCF_029845265.1 Ectopseudomonas oleovorans | reverse complement strand
GCTAGGTGGGTTTTACCGGTGCCTGGCCCACCGATCAGCACCACGTTCTGCGCGGTGTCGGTAAAGGCCAGGCTGGCCAGCTCGCTGATCAGGCGTGCGTCGGCGCTAGAGGCGTTGAAATCGAAGCTGGCCAGATCGCGGTGCATCGGCAGCTTGGCCATGTTCATCTGGTGGCTCACCGAGCGCATGGCGCGATCTGTGTGCTCTTGTTCCAGCAGGTGTTCGAGCAGCCACTTGGACGAGGCTGTGTTCGACTCACCCTGTGCAGTTAACTCCGCCCAGGCCGTGGCCATGCCGTGCAGGCGCAGCTCCTTGAGTTCCGCCATCAAATCACGCATGACCGACCTCCTCGGCCTGGCCACGCAGGCGGTCGTAGCGCGCCGTGTTAGCGACGGGGGCTTCCTTGAGCGACAAGTGGGTTTCGACGCTGGGTGGTGGTTCGGATGCTGTCAGCCGTGCCACGACATTGAGGATGTGTTCGGCGCTCAGGCTGCCGCTCTCCAGTACCAGCTCAACGGCTACCAGCACGGCATCGAGTCCGGCGACCGGTACGGCAGCCAGGACTTGCGCCATGATCCGGTCACCGCCGGCATGACGCCCCAGACCGTGCTTAAGCTGACGCAGCGGCGCCGGCAGATCAGCAAAGGGCGCGCCGTTGCGCAGCGCACCGGGCTTGCGTTCGATCAGCGGGAGGTAGTGCTGCCAGTCATAGCTGACCTGGTCGCGATCCAGCAAGCGGACATGGCTGGCGATCAGCGCGTCGTCAGCCACCACCTCGATTCGCGTCGGATACAAACGGCTGCTGACCCACTTACCCGCGTACTCACACGGCACCGAGTAGCGGTTGCGCCCGACGCTGACCAGGCAGGTGCTGGAGACCCGCGCAGGCCGCTCGACGTAACCGTCGAATGGCGCTGGCACAGGCATCAGTTCAGCGCGCTCCAACTCCAGCACTTCGGCCACACTCAGCCCGCTGTATTGAGGGTGCGTCAGCTCGTTCCAAAGCGCGCGGCAGCGCTGGCCCAGCCAGGCATTGAGTTCCTCGAAGGAGTGAAACTGGCAGTCCTGGGCGTCTAGCCAGATACGCCTGCGGCTGTCTTGCACGTTCTTTTCAACGATGCCCTTTTCCCAACCAGCGGCGACGTTGCAGAAGTCCGGATCGAACAGGTAATGCGCGCACATCACCGCAAAGCG
>NZ_JAOCLK010000103.1:0-1328 GCF_029845265.1 Ectopseudomonas oleovorans | reverse complement strand
GCTAGCAGCCTGTTGAAATTCGCCTACGGCCTGTCTGACTTTGCCGTGTAAGGTTTACGATATCGGCTCCAATCTGCCGGGAACCCCGATTTCCATGCGTGGCGCCGATATCACTCAGGAATCCTTGTTCACTGTCGCCAAGCTCGATGACTTCGTGCCAGCGACTCACCCCCTGCGCGCCATCCGCAAGCTGGCAGACACCGCTCTGCAGCGGATGAGCGCCCTGTTCGACACCTTGTATGCCGACACCGGCCGCGCCTCGATCGCCCCCGAGAAGCTGATGCGGGCGCAGTTGCTGCAGTTGTTCTACTCGCTGCGCAGCGAGCGGATGCTGATGGAACAGCTGGGCTACAACCTGCTGTTCCGCTGGTTCGTCGGCCTGGCCATTGATGATCCGGTGTGGGATCACTCGGTCTTCTCGAAGAATCGTGACCGCCTCAATGCCCAGGCCGTGGCCACCGAATTTCTGAACGAGGTGGTACGCCTGGCGGAGAAGCAGGGGCTGATCTCGGATGAGCACTTCTCGGTCGACGGCACATTGCTGCAAGCCTGGGCCTCTCAGAAGAGTTTCCGTCCCAAGGACGATACGCCAGACGACCCGGGCCCCGGCCCGCGCAATGCCCAGCCAGACTTCAAGGGGCACAAGCGCAGCAACGACACCCACGCCTCGACCAGCGATCCGGATGCCCGGCTGTACCGCAAGAGCCACAACACCGGCGCGCAGCTGAGTTACATGGGGCATGTACTGATGGAACACCGCAGTGGCCTGGTGCGCAATGCTCATGTGACTCTGGCCGGTGGCCATGGCGAACGCGAAGCCGCGCTGGCGATGCTGAGCAAGCTGGGTGGTCGCCGTCGACGCACCTTGGCCGCGGACAAGGCTTACGACACGGCAGACTTCGTGGCCGCCTGTCGTGCCCTCGGCGTGACACCCCATGTTGCGCAGAACACCAATGGTCGGCGCAGCGCCATCGATGGCCGTACCACGCGCCACGCCGGCTATGGTCTGAGCCTGAAGATTCGCGCCTGGATCGAAACCCACTTCGGCTGGCTCAAGGCGGCGGCCGGGCTGCGCCAGGTGAAGCAACGCGGACTTGAGCGTGTCGACGCGCTGTTCCAGCTGGCCATGGCGGCAAGCAACCTGGTGCGCCTGCCGAAGCTGCTGGCTACAGGCTCAATGGCATGAGCGCGTTGACGGGGAAAGTGCGCCTGGAGCACGCCAAATCGGGCTATTTCCATCGATTGGCGCCCTAAACGGGAAGTAAACGAGCGCGACCGCTGCTGCCAGAAGCAGTGGATGTAATCATCGCGGCGAATTTCAACAGGCT
>NZ_JAOCLK010000102.1:0-1519 GCF_029845265.1 Ectopseudomonas oleovorans | reverse complement strand
TGAGAGTCTGTGAAGATTTCCGAGAAATGCTTTTGGTATAATTCTTGCGTCCCGGCCACGATCTCGTAACCCTGCCATGAAAGCTCACGCACGCGTGATTTTGCCCAACCGCACCCAGATGGAGTTTCGCGCCAGCGACCTCGAGTCGCTGCTGCCGGAAGGTCATCGGGCGCGGCTGGTGTGGTCGTATGTTGCCGGGCAGGATCTGGCGCGCTTCTATGAGCGGATCCGGGTGCGTGAGGGCGGGGTTGGTCGGGCGGCGATTGCGCCGGAGATTCTGTTGTCGCTGTGGCTTTACGCGACGCTCGACGGGGTGGGCAGCGCGCGCGAGGTGGCGCGCCTGACCGATGCGCATGATGCGTATCGTTGGCTGTGCGGCGGGGTGCAGGTCAATTACCACACGCTGTCGGACTTTCGGAAGGATCACGGCGAGGCGCTCGACGAGTTGCTCAGCGCTAATGTGGCAACGCTCATTGCCGCCGGGGTGGTGAAGCTGCGCCAGGTGGCGCAGGATGGCATGCGGGTGCGGGCCAGTGCGGGGGCGGGATCGTTCCGGCGCGAGGACAAGCTCGCGGGCTACCTGGAGGCGGCCCGCGAGCGGGTCGCGCAGCTCAAGGCCGAGCTTGAAGCCGACCCGGGCAGGGCCGAGCGGGCTCGTCAGGCGGCGCGGCTGCGCGCGGCCCGTGAGCGCGAGACCCGGGTGGCCGAGGCGCTGGCGCGCTTGCCCGAACTCGAAGCGATCAAGCGCCGCCAGGGCAAGGCGGCCGATCAGGCGCGCGCCTCGACGACCGATGCCCAGGCGACGGTCATGAAGATGGGCGACGGCGGGTTTCGGCCTGCGTACAACCCGCAGTTGGCCAGCGATGTCGACTCGCTGGTGATTGTGGGCGTCGAGGTGGCCACGATTGGAAGCGACCAGGGTCAGATGGTGCCGATGATCGAGCAGGTGCGCGAGCGTTGCGGTCAGACGCCCGAGGCCTGGCTGGTCGATGGCGGCTTTGTGGGTCACGAGCAGGTCGAACAGGCCAGCGCGCACACCACGGTGTATGGGCCGGTGCCGGCGGCCAAGGACAAGGCGGTGGACCCACACCAGCCCAAGCCCGACGACAGTCCTGGCGTGGCGGCATGGCGCGCGCGCATGGGGACCGATGAGGCCAAGGCGATCTACAAGAACCGCGCCGCAACCGCCGAATGCGTCAATGCCCACAGCCGCAACCGGGGACTCCAGCAGTTCCGCGTGCGCGGACTGGCCAAGGTCAAGTGCGTGGTCCTGTTCTTTGCCTTGGCCCACAACCTGATGCGGATGGCCAGCCTCGCGCCGGAGATGCTTGCCTTCGGGAAAGGTGCGTCTGCAGTGTCCGGAATCGGGGCTTGAGCGTACGAAACGGCGAAAAACGACCCGAAAAACCAGATAACGCGAGTGCCTTCATGCTGAACAGATCATCTGACCGCCACAGCGATCACAAACCCACTCGCGCCCCCTTCGGCGGGCGTGACCGAAAAGCTCACAAGCTCTGAG
>NZ_JAOCLK010000101.1:0-1565 GCF_029845265.1 Ectopseudomonas oleovorans | reverse complement strand
CCTCACGCGCCTGCCGACGCAGCGGGCAAGTGAGATTGCGGAGCTGCTGCCGCATAGGTGGCGACTGGTTTAGTTGCGCAAGACGGGATGCCCAGAAGCATACAGTTCAGGACCTGGGTTACCTAGGGTCTGTTGCCGTTTCGCGCACGGCCGCGTCGAAACGGCAACAGACCCTAGCGATCAGGAAGCAATCCTGCTTAGATATCGAGGCAGATCTTACCGAAGTGACGATTACTTTCCTGATAGCGGAACGCCTCAACAATTTCGTCCAGCGGAAAATGGCTATCGATAACCGGACGCATGCCATTGGCATCGATAGCCCTGATCATCTCCTGCTGCTGGGTACGGTTTCCAACCAGCACACCCTGCAGTCGCAACTGCCGTGTCAGCGCAGTAACGATGCTCAGCTCCCCGGCAACGCCGGTAAGGATACCAATCACAGAAATATGCCCACCAATACGTGCCGCAATCATCGACTGCTCCAGGGTCGCGGGCCCGCCTACTTCGATGACGTGGTCAACGCCCCGATCATTGGTTAACTCACGCACTTTCTCGCCCCAGTTGGGCGTACGGCGATAGTTGATCAGGTGGTCGGCCCCCATGGCCTTCAACCGCTCCAGCTTCCCGTCGCTGGAAGAGGTGGCAATGACCGTCGCGCCGGCCATTTTGGCGAACTGAAGCGCGAAGATCGAAACACCGCCGGTGCCCTGTATAAGAACGCTGTCCCCAGGCTTCAACGAATCGTCGGCCATCAACACGCGCCAGGCGGTCAGGCCGGCCGTGGTAAGCGTTGCAGCCTCAGCATGAGTCCAGCCCTGGGGCGCCTTGGTAAAAGACGTGGCTCGCGCCGTAACGGCTTCCCGAGCATAACCATCGACACCATCGCCCGGTACCGTTCCAAAACCCTCCTGCTGCGGCTCGCCATCAAGCCAGTCAGGAAAGAACGTACTCACGACCTGATCGCCTACGGCGAACTCGGTGACACCCTCACCTAAGGCAACCACCTCTCCAGCACCATCTGCCATGGGAATCCGCTGCACGCTCGGTCCCCACAGGCCGCTTACGACGGCAAAGTCATGGTAATTAAGGGAACTGGCACGCAGCCTTACTGTAATTTCACCACCCTTTGGCGCCGCCGCTTCGCAACTGCCGATAACGACATTGTCATAGCCGCCGCCCGGCTTGAGATAGATGGCTTTATACGACATGAATCTGACTCCTCTGGAAGAACGATTTTGCAGGTTCGCGCGAGCAAACTCAGACCTTAACACTCCCCGGCGAGCAGAGCATCAGTACTTTCGCGGCGCGCCTTAATGGCGCCGGAACACCAAACGAATCAATCAACAGTACATAAACTGGCATGGTCGCGGTAGGGACGGCAGTTACCTGCCGCCCCCCGCACAGATCCGTACGTGCGGAACTACCGCATACGGCTTCTGCCTCGGGTATGTGACGCGAAGCGACCCTCGGGATAAGGATGTGCATTTCTGGGCCTAGGTATGTAGAGGAACAGGACGAGGTTCTTGAAGGTGAGCTGGCGTCGGCGGGTAAAGTCTTGAGGATTC
>NZ_JAOCLK010000100.1:0-1579 GCF_029845265.1 Ectopseudomonas oleovorans | reverse complement strand
CTAAAGCCGGCCCCTTAACCAAACGTTAGCACCAAAAAGTTCAGATATGGCAAAGGTTAAGAAAAAGCTCACTCCGGCTCAAAAGAGAGCAAAGAAAGCCGCGAAGGCAGAGCGGCAAAGGAAGTACCAGTGGGTCTTTATGAACGGTAAGCAAGTCAGAATAAAGCGGCCACCAACCGTGGATGGTATGCCTGTAGATCAGTTCATCGAGGAGAATGCTGATCCGATTTGGCTCCATCAGAGCGAGTTGTGGGAGCTGATGCCGGTTGAAGACGCTCTTTCTGGCCCTGAGCCGCCTACCGAATCAGGTGCAACAGAGGAAGATGAAGACGGAATACCATTTTGACTTTAGCCACAGGCGTTCAGTTGAGCAGAGCAGTGCTAACCAGGCAAGCCACGGCGACGGTTACTGCATTGCGGCTTCGCCTCCATTCCGCAACCGCGCGTGCTTCGCGGCGTTAGCAAGATGCCAATAGGCACACACTCTGCTAGACTCGTCCCATGAAGCAAATTAACTGGAATGCTGAGAAGAACCAGCAGTTGATGAGCGAGCGCGGAGTTTCTTTCGAAGATGTCCTGTTTGCTCTTCAGTCTGGTGGTTTACTTGATGACGGACCTCACCCCAACAGGGACAAGTATCCGAATCAACGCCTGCTTGTGGTTCGGATTGACGATTACGCCTGGCTGGTGCCGTACGTCGAGAATGATGGAGAAATCTTTCTCAAGACGGTCATCCCCAGTCGCAAGGCCACCAAGAAATTTCTAGGGGGGGGTAGCATGGCCAAGACCAAATTAGATCCCGAAGAGCAAGAGCTGCTGGAGGCATACGAATCCGGGGAGTTCGAGTCAGATCTGGATGCCGATCGTCGGGAGTACTTGACGAAGGCAGCGGAAGAAACGTTCAAGAAAGATAAGCGGATCAATATACGTATCTCCAGTCGCGACCTAGAGGCACTTCAACGCCGGGCACTGGAAGAGGGACTTCCTTACCAGTCCCTGGTTTCCAGTGTCCTTCACAAGTATGTCTCAGGCGGCCTCAAGGATATCTCTGCTAACAAGTCAGGCCAGCGGACGCGCTAACGCGCGCCGCTGCCTTCTGCGTTAGGCATTAAAAACATGAAATCGCAGCATAGAGACTGGTATGGAATGTTTGCCTTAGCTATATGCGTTCTCGTTTGGGCGCAAATTGCTAGATCATTTTTCATACACACCTATAACGAGAGCATGATGTACAAAGTATTCTTTAATGCTTTCTCGTATGCTCCAATATCTTATGCCGCTAGTATTTTCGCAGCAGTTAAAAAGCGTTTAAACGGCAAGAATAAATTTGGCACTGCAGAAATTGCTCTACTCGGCTCTTTATTGCCAACGGGAATATTTTTATCGCAAGACATTCCGCAGCGAATATACGACAGCCGTGATCTTGCAATAACTTTTGCTTTGATTTTACTTATTCTTCCAACAATTATTTCTATTGTTTCCTGTTGGCTTGCCAAACGGCGTTATAATTCTATCTATTCGTCAAAAGCCTAACAAATGGTTCAAGCCGTTCGCTTCGCTCACTCGGGACCGGCTAAAG
>NZ_JAOCLK010000099.1:0-1601 GCF_029845265.1 Ectopseudomonas oleovorans | reverse complement strand
TACAACCTTCAGTCTGGCGCAATGACGCCGTAGGAGGGAGGAGTCCATCTCATTGGGCTACGAAGAGCGGGCTACGAAGAGCGCGTCTGTAGCAACTCTGGCGGCGTCAACTCGGTGCCACGCCACTGGAATGCCGCTGGCCACAACTGCTGATCGATCTGCGCCGAGGCCCACAGCTCGGCGAACGAACGACCATCGACAGGGTGCTGCAGTTGCGGCGCCAGCAGCGCCAGCGGCCAGAGTACGAAGGCGTTCTTGAGAATCTCCGCGCGCGGCAGGATCAGGCCGTTGAAGTTGCCGACCTGCTCGCCAAACAGCAGCACATCGATATCCAGCGGCAAGCCCTTGCGATCCGGTGCATAGCGGCCATTGTCGGCCTCGATGAATTTCAGCCGGCGATCCAGCTCCAGCAGTGACAGCTCGGTATCGCCAACTACCACCAGATTGAAGAAGTTGCCGCTCTTGATGCCCACCGCATGGCTTTCGAACACCGGCGAGCAGCGCATATCACTGAGCAGCCCCGCCAGTGCATCGAGGCCGGCAACGAGGTGAGGCTCACGCTCGATATTGCTGCCAAGGCCGAGAAAGACCCGAGTCAGAGACATCCGCGCTCGATCTCCACGCCCACGCCGCCGCGTGCGGCTGGCACTGCGCCGGGCTTGGTCAGCTTCAGACGCATCCAGGGAATGTTGAACTCGTCCATCAGGGTCTGCACCAGCCGTTCGGCGAAGGTTTCGACCAGGATGAACTGCGACTCGGCCGCAAAGGCCTGAATGCGCGTGGACACGCTGGCGTAGTCGAGTGCCAGGTTGAGGTCATCACCGGCGGCGGCCGGACGATTGTCCCAGGCCATCTGCAAGTCCAGGCGCAGGCACTGGCGAATGTCGCGCTCCCAATCGTAGGCGCCGATCACCGTGTCGACTTCCAGCCCCTCGATAAATACTCTGTCCACCGCACTCTCCGCGCCACGACAAGGGCGCTGCACCTCGTTAGAATCGGGCCACCCCATGCCCTGGAATGGCCACCATGTTCTGGCTTCTGGCAATCCTTGCCTACTTGCTCGGTTCGCTGTCCTTCGCCATCCTGCTCAGCCGACTTGCCGGCGGGCCGGATCCGCGCGCCAGCGGCTCGGGCAACCCCGGCGCCACCAACATGCTGCGGGTGGCCGGCAAGAAACTCGCCGTCATGACGCTGCTCGGCGACCTGCTCAAGGGCCTGCTACCGATCCTGATCGCCAAGCTGTTTGGCCTCAGCCTGCATCAGCAGGCCTGGATCGGCCTGGCTGCCGTGGTCGGCCACCTCTACCCGCTGTACTTCCGCTTCCGCGGCGGCAAGGGCGTAGCCACTGCCGCCGGCATGCTGCTTGGCCTCTATCCACCGGCGGCCCTGCTCGCTCTGGCGGCCTGGGCGCTGGTATTTCTGCTGACCCGCACCAGCTCGCTGGCCTCACTGATCGCCACGCCGCTGACGTTACCGCTGCTGGCCTGGCAACAACCGGCGGCCTTGTTACCGGCCTGCGTACTGACCGGGCTGATCGTCTGGCGCCACCGTCACAATCTTCGCGACCTTTTCGCCGGACGCGAGCGGCGTTTTTGACTGAA
>NZ_JAOCLK010000098.1:0-2137 GCF_029845265.1 Ectopseudomonas oleovorans | reverse complement strand
GTGACCGGCCGTTTCGGTTGATCGTGACCGGTCATTTCGCTAACGCGTGACCGCTCATTTCGGTAGCAACGTGACCGATTTTCCGCCTGTTCCGAAACAGGTGGTCACGGCTTACCGAAATCGCCGGTCACGACTTAGCGAAAGCCTTCCCCTTCGTTGCGCATGACCTGATGCGCCGCCATCCTCGACCGATTTCGGGAGAGGAAGATGGCGGCGCCGCGAGTAGCCATGCGAAACATCAAAGAATGTCTGCGCCTCAAGTTTGAGGCCGGCTTGTCCCACGAGAAGATTGCCCGTGCCTTGCAGCTGTCCAAGGGCGTGGTTAGCAAGTACATCGCGGCGGCGCGGGTGGCCGGGCTGGACTGGCCGGCGCTGGTGGCCATGGACGAGGCCGCGCTGGCGGCCGCCTTGTTTGCACCGACGTCGACGAACAAGCCGCGCGGTGAGCGAGTGCTGCCCGATGTGCTGAGCATCCACCGCGAGTTGCGACGCAAGGGCGTGACCTTGCAGCTGCTGTGGGAGGAATATCTCGCCGCGCATGCGGGCCAGCCGACCTACCGCTACACCCAGTTCGTCGAGCACTACCGGCGCTACGCCCAGACGCTCAAACGTTCGATGCGTCAGCTGCACCGTGCGGGCGAGAAGCTATTCATCGACTATGCCGGGCCGACGCTGCCGGTGGTCGACCCGGCCACCGGCGAAGTGCGCCGGGCGCACATCTTCGTCGCCGCCCTGGGCGCCTCGAATTACACCTATGCCTGCGCGACGCCAGGCGAAACCCAGGTGGACTGGCTGACCTCGCTGGGCCAGGCTCTGACCTACTTTGGCGGCGTGCCGGAAATGGTTGTGCCGGACAATCCGCGCGCCCTGGTCGCCCAGCCGGATCGCTACGAGCCGGGCCTGAACCGGGCCACGCTGGAGTGCGCGCGTCATTACCAGACGGTGATCCTGCCGGCACGGCCACGCAAGCCTCAGGACAAGGCCAAGGCCGAGGTGGCGGTGCAGGTGGTCGAGCGCTGGATCATGGCGCGGCTGCGCCATCGGCAGTTCTTCAGCCTGCATGCGCTTAACCAGGCCATCGCCGAGCTGCTGGAGGATCTGAATCGGCGCCCGTTCAAGCGGCTCGATGGCTGCCGGCGCGACTGGTTCGAGCGCCTGGATCGCCCGGCCTTGCGAGCGCTGCCGGTGCATCCCTACGAGGTCGCCACCTTCAAGCGCTGCAAGGTCAGCATCGACTACCACATCGAGGTCAATGGCAGCTTCTACAGCGTGCCCTCCGCCCTGGCCCGGCAGAACGTGGACGTGCGACTGACGGCACACACCCTGGAAGTGCTGCATGGCAACCGGCGGGTGGCCAGCCACCTGCTGCTGGGGCGACGCGGCGCTTACAGTACCCAGCGCGAGCACATGCCCGCGGCGCACCAGGCGCATCGCGAATGGACGCCACAACGCCTGCTCGACTGGGGCGCGCGGATCGGCCCCTACACGCGCCAACTGATCGATCACCAACTGACCCACAAGCCGCACCCGGAGATGGGCTACCGCGCCTGCCTCGGCCTGCTCTCGCTGGCCCGGCGCTATGGCAATGCACGCCTGGAAGCCGCTGCCGAACGTGCCGTACACCTGCGCGCCTTCACCGGGCGCAGCGTGCGCAACCTGCTCCAGCAAGGCCTGGATCAACAGCCGCTGCCCCAGCGTGCCGCCGAAACGACCTTACCCGGCGACCACGAGAACGTCCGTGGCGCCGACTACTACCAACCCCCGCAACAGGAGCTGTTCGATGATGCCGCAACACACCCTGAATCAACTGCACCAGCTACGCCTGGACGGCATGGCCCGCGCCCTGGAAGAGCAATGGACGCTGCCGGCCAGCCACAGCCTGAGTTTCGATGAACGCCTCGGCCTACTGCTCGACCGCGAACTGGCCTGGCGTGACAACCAGCGCCTGGTACGGCTGCGCAAGAAGGCCAAGCTCAAGTACAGCAACGCTTGCCTGGAAGATATCGACCGCCGCTCCGGTCGCGCCCTGGACGAGCGTCTGATCGCCACCCTGGCCAGTGGCGACTGGATCCGCCAGCAGCACAACCTGCTGCTGACCGGCCCGACCGGTGCCGGCAAAACCTGGCTGGCCTGCGCC
>NZ_JAOCLK010000097.1:0-2350 GCF_029845265.1 Ectopseudomonas oleovorans | reverse complement strand
CCTGGTTATTGTCAATGGGCACAGCACCATCCTCGACATAGCGAGTCAGTGCCTGCCAGCGTTTAAGGCTGTAATCCAAGGCTTTCGCCGTGGCCGATCCGTTGGGCACAAGATCACGCTGGGCCAGCATCCAGTCAGCCGTGTATCGAGGATCGGTGAAGCCTTTTCCTGTCGTATTCGCCAGCGTTCTTCATCGCTCATGTCCCGTGCTTGCCGTTCGATTTCGTACAAGCTGCCCATCGCGTGCAGTGCTTGTTCGGCCAACTGGCTTTTGTTTGCAGCGTGCAGATCGAAGAACTTGCGGCGGGCGTGGGCCATGCAGCCAATTTCGGTAATGCCTTGCTCGAAGCTGGCCTTGTAGCCAGCGAAGTCGTCGCAGACCAGCTTGCCATTCCACTGGCCAAGAAAATTGCGCGCATGCTCGCCGGCACGGCTGGGATTGAAGTCGTACACCACGGCCTTCAGATCGGCGAAGGGGGTGGTGCTGTAGGCCCAGACGTAAGCCCGATGGGTTTTCTTCTCGCCTGGGGTGAGCATTTGCACCGGGTTTTCGTCAGCGTGGATCACGCGTTGGGCCAGCACGGCTTCACGCAGGGCATCGACTAGCGGCTGGAGCTGCACGCCGGTTTGTCCGACCCACTGCGCCAGTGTCGAGCGAGCGATGGCCAGGCCGGCACGGCCAAAGATTTTCTCTTGCCGATATAGCGGCAAGTGGTCGGCGAATTTGGCCACCATCACGTGAGCCAGAAGGCCGGCGGTGGGGATGCCCTTGTCGATCACCTGGGCCGGCACGGGGGCCTGGATCAGTGTTTCGCACTGGCGACAGGCCCATTTCCCACGCACATGCTGTTCGACGGTGAACACGCCCGGCGTGTAATCCAGCTTTTCGCTGATGTCTTCACCGATGCGTTGCAGCTGGCAGCCGCAGGCGCATTGGGTGTTCTCCGGTTCGTGGCGGATCACGGTGCGCGGAAATTGTGCCGGCAGCGGTGTGCGCTTGGGCTGTTGGCGGGGTTCGGCTGGAGTAACCGGGGGATTGACGGCTTTCAGCTCCGCCTCGATGGCGGCGATGTCAGTGTCGAGCAGGTCGTCCAGCAAGCTGCCCTGGTCAGGGCTCAGTTGCTCGCTACGCTTAGCAAACTTGTGCCGTTTGTACCAAGCGATTTCGTGTGTGAGCTGCTCAATGATGGTTTGATCACGGTGGATTTTCTTGCCCATCACGTCGACCTGCGTCAGCAACTGCGCGGCCAGTGTGCGCAGTTGCTCAGCTGTCAGTTGGTCGAGATTGGGCGAGGAGTTCATGCTGCTGATTGTGCCAGAGCAGACGCTCTGCGCAGATACACCGTTGGGCTAATGGCCGGTGCTACAGCACTGTGATCGCGCCGCCCGCACCGACCCGCTGCCAGGGCACCCCCAGTACCAACGCCTGAAGTTGCTCTGCGTCGAGTTCAACTTCCGAGCCGTGGCGGATGCCTGGCCAGTGAAACTTGCCTTGGTTCAATCGCCGCGCGGCCAGCCAGATACCCACGCCGTCATGCACCAGGACTTTCATGCGGTTGGCGCGGCGATTTGCGAAGAGATAGGCACAGTGCGGCTTCGCCGCACCGAACACCGCAATCACACGGGCCAACGCGGTCTCGGTGCCGGCGCGCATGTCCATCGGTTCGGTGGCGAGCCAGATACTATCGATACGGATCACTGGGCGAGCCCCCGGACAAAGCGGACGCATCCTTCAGGATCGGAGGCTGGCCATTTCACTGTGATCGATTGCTCGCCCAGCGGTAGCTCGATAATCACAGCTGGTTCAACTGGTCGTTTTGGCGTAACTCTCGCAGGAACGAACGCCGGCAACGCCGCTGGCAGTTGATCTCGATAAAGCGGTAGCCACTTGCGAATGACGTTGGCATTGATGCCGTGGCGGATGGCAACGCTGGAAACGGTCGCACCGGGTTGCAGGCACTCCTGAACAACCTGGGCCTTGAACGGTTTGGGGTAAGAGCTTCGTTGGCGCATGGAAATCCCGGCGATAAGGGCTATCGCGTCCGCTTAAAAATACGCGGACACCATCGTCCTTAATGCTGGAGTTCGGAAGGTGACTTGGCCGGACGCTTACTGTGGCTCAGCGCAACGCTGGCAATCGAGGCCCCGGGCTGGGCGCACTCTTGAATGATCTGGGCCTTGAAGGATTTGGAGTAGGAACGGCGTTGTGGCTGCATGAAAGACCCGCTTAAAAGGCTAGAAATGGTGTCTACTTAAATCAGGTGGACACCATCGCCTTTGGCGTCGGGACCAGGAAGGTGTGTTGGCCGGACGGATACACTAGAACTGAAAATCCTAAGCTCCACGCAGG
>NZ_JAOCLK010000096.1:0-2361 GCF_029845265.1 Ectopseudomonas oleovorans | reverse complement strand
CGGATCTGGTTGTCGGGTAGTCAGACGCGGTTGCCCGCGTCCAACCCCCTAAGAACCGTGCATGCGAGTTTCCCAGCACACGGCTCAAGCCTCCGCTAAGGCACCTCTAGGCACCCGGTTGTACGTCATCGGCATAGGCAAATTGCACATTCCTCGGGCAGCGCAGGTGGTATATCTCAAGATTAGCCGCCGCGTCCGTTCCGCCATGACCTAGCTTCACAATATGGCGACTATGCCACGGTGTGTCTTTGGTCACCGGCTTGAAGCAGACGCAGCACCGACCGCCCTGTTGCACCCAAATCCGGTACAGCTTGGCTCGACCTTTCGCGGAAGTGAGCATCCTCTTGCCCCAGCGGGACTCGAAGTATTCATCCCAAGCGGGGTCGTGTGGGTTGGCAGCGGCCTTGATCTTGATATGTCGCACAATTGGCGTGTCCGAGGCGTCCAATAACGTGTACTGACGCTTCCGACCATCGGCGGATTTTTCAGCACATGAGAACACCCATCGACGCCCCCCTTGTACTTTGAAATACCGATCCTTCACCCATCGGCGTGTCTTGCGAGGGTGGCGACGTACCGCCCATCGCCAGAGCATTTCCCACACTGCACTGTCCACCTGGTTGAAGACCTTCTTGGCGACGACATGACTGTGATAGTTCGCCCAGCCCCGTAGAACCGGGTTGAGCAAACCTATCAGATTGGTCTGCCGTATCGTTTTGTTGGCCTTGATCAACTCTCGTAGCTTGGCAAGGTGAGCGCTGATATTCGCCTTGGAAGGCTTGATCAAGAGCTTGCCGTTGTACTTGCGCACGTTCCAGCCGAGAAAGTCGAACCCGTTCCCTATGTGCGTGATTTTGGTCTTATCCTTGGAAAGCGTGAGACCACGCTCTGCCAAGAACTCGACCACGGCAGGACGAACTTCATTTTCCAGCCACTCCTTCGAGTACCCGGTGATGATGAAGTCGTCCGCATACCGCACTGCTTGCAGTTTCTTGCCTGTCCATTTGGCGGTAGGAAACCTCTTCGCCAGCATCGCTTCTAGCCCGTCCAACGTCATGTTGGACAGTACCGGAGAGATGATGCCTCCCTGCGGCGTTCCTGCGTTACTAGGGAACAGCTGGCCGTTGTGGATGTATCCGGCGTTGAGCCACTTCTGCAAGATCGCCTTATCCATGGGGATGTTGGCGATCAACCAATCATGGCTGATATTGTCGAAACAGCCTTGAATGTCACCCTCTAGAATCCACTCCGCATTTGCTTTTCGTGACAGCACACCAAAGCACTGTGCTGCCGCATCCGCGGTCGAGCGTTCCGGCCTGAACCCATACGAGTTTGGGTCGGCGGTGGTTTCCGCAATGGGCTCCAAAGCCAGCAGATGGAGTGCCTGCATGGCCCTGCATTTCATGGCGGGTATTCCGAGAGGTCTCGTCTTGCCGTTTTTCTTCGGGATAAGAACTCGCCGAAGCGGAAGCGGCGAGTAGCCTCGCCGCTTCAACGACTCTATCGCACCGATCTTGGCCCTAGGCGTATTCCAAGTAACCTTGTCCACACCTGGGGTATTTTTGCCTTTGTTTTCAGACACCCGTTTCACGGCCAATGCCTTACCGCTGAACGAGTGAGTCAGCAGCCATTGCAGGGCTTTCACCTTGTTATGTCTGCCGTCTTGTACAGCCTTCACAATACGCGCTTGCAGCCCTCTGACACGACGTTGTACGGCAATCCAATCGATGGCTTCCCACGACGTGCCGGAAGGTGCACACGCCAATGCTGCTGCGTTCATTTGCTCTCCTTCCGTTGAAAGGGTTCTACCTACTCTCGTGTGAAGAGAGACCATGAGGACGTCTGCCCGCTTTCGCGTGAAGTGATGTTTCAACTCCTATCCAGCCCATTACAGGATGGCGTTCGCTTTTTCCTCGTTCCTTCGCCCGCACCGCCATGGGCAGTTTTTACAAACGGCTTTCCCTGGCGGGAGCGATACGGGATTTCCACGTTCCGCTTATTGAAGTGCGTCGGGTTAGGTGCCTGCTATCGACCGGGAGGCATGTGGGTCACGAATGCGTAGTCGAAAGACGCGATTCCCACCTCCGTTACCTTTTGGTTCGAGCGTATAAGCCATTTCCGCTCGTTCAACTTAACGATCGTTGCGCAGATTCACGTGTGTTCACCATACCAACTATCTAGCCCTTGTCCGGCCATGGCTGCCAGAAGGGTACGCCTCTCACGATTGGTACCCCGCACCTTGCGATGCCTCGTTCCATTGTCGAAGGCGCTCTTGATTCAGCCTTCTAGATTCACCCGGTGACACGGGTGGTTCCCACCAAGGGGAACAACTTCATTAAGCGACTTCGTGTCGCACCTCGA
>NZ_JAOCLK010000095.1:0-2590 GCF_029845265.1 Ectopseudomonas oleovorans | reverse complement strand
CCCTAGCTCTAAGCTATATATAGATGCGCTGAGCAATAGGGTGATTACAGAGAATGCTCTATTGATATTTGATGGTGTCGAGGGTCTTTCTCAAAGCTGTATTGATGAGCTTATTTCATTTCTTCAGGATTATAATGCTCCAAGATTTATAATTTCATGCAAGCATGCCACGGCCCATGAGATCGCAACAAAACTACGCACTCAAGTGGGTAGGAAGTTTGTTGAGGTCAACATAGGAGGCATGAAGCGAAGTCACCTCAAGGGATTGATTGGTAAGTGGATTCCTAGTTCGGCTAAACAAAAACCAGTCGCGCGCGAGATTTTGAAGGCAGTAGACAATGCGGGAATGCCAAATAACCTGTTCGTTTACTCAATGCTTTTGTCTATCTACGAGCGAAAGCAGGGGCATTTTTCTACATATTTACATGAGGCTGATCTCGTTGAAAATTTCATCGAGGTTATTATGCACAAACATTGCATTACTAGAGAGCGTGCGCCTCAGTATAAAGATTTATTGCGATTGCTTGGCAGTATTGCTGATGAGATGGCAAAAAGTAATACGTTCGCTCTGAAGATCTCAGATGTTGATGCCATAATTGTTAAGTTTAATAGCGATATTGCACAGGATTTCTCCACTTCATCGTATCTCAATCCGATTTTAGCAAGTGGTGTGATTGAGCGTTCCGAGGATAGGTATCGATTTAGTCAGGCTTGTTTCTTTGATTATGTGTATGCGAGGTATCTCAGCAATAGAAGACCTTCGTACCCTGAGCTCCATATGGCTATCAATTTCCTGCGCTTCAATAAGGTAATTGAGTACATGTCGGCTATTTCAAAAGAAGATACTGATCTTTTGGATTTCTGCCAGCGGCTAACTAATGACGCTTGGGCATTGTGTGTTGAATCAGAAAGAGTCACTGATCTGAAGACCGCAGCGGAGGAGCTTCAGGAGGCTGCTCAGTCAGACATTTTGGATGAGCTAAAAGAAGAGTCTATTGACAAAGCCCTTGGCCATGAGCCGCCAAAGGAGCATGAAATTGATGAGGAATTAGATAACACTAGGCCGCTGAGAGAGTGCCCGCAGAACGGAGAGTCGCGCGCCAATTGGGATGACTTGCACGGAGCAACTCTTTTTCAATCATCACTCTCTTTGTATGCGCGTGTATTCCGCGCAGCTGAGCACGTGACTGATCGTGCAGTAGCTGATCAGCACTTCTCAAGTGCCTTAGACTTCTATCAAAAAACGATAGCTTTAAATACACGTCGGTTCCAAGAGAAGTTGCGGCCAATAGTTTTAGATAAATTGGTTGCGCACTCTAAATATCAAGAGCTTCCAGTTGCTCAGAGGAAGAAGGCTACCGAGCGCATTGATGCTTTTCTTAATTTTCTTATAGCGGCATTTCCTAACTTTGCCGTTTCTATGATGGCTGCTGATCTTATCAATTCTAGACAGGTAGGCCGTTTGCGAGAGAAGCGATCAGAGTCTTCTGATAATCTTGAGAAGATCATAATAACTTATGCGCTGTGCGAAATTGACGGCGTTAGCACTCTTGATGAAATCACATCACTAACACCCGTTAAAAGTTATGAGTACTCTTCGGTTATTATGAAGATAATTGAGCTATCGCATATGGACTTCACTCTCACCGAAGATGTGAGGGCAGAGCTCATAGCTCATGCAAGATCGCTAATGAAGAATAAGATCGCTAGGAAGCTTGTAAGTGATCTGTCAGAGATATCAACAAAAATCACTGAAGACCTGCTTGGGATTGAGCCATAGTAATGACTTTTGACATTAATGTTGTGGCGACAGGGTTGGTTGCGCCCTGTGCTGTGCTCGTGGTTAAAACTTTACTTGATTTCAGTCTATCGCATTACTTTGTGAAGTACCTGTATTGGCTGCCTGTCAGGGGATTCTTTCGTGAGAGGCCACCCCAGATATCAGGTAAGTGGGAGCAAATTTGGGAGGCGCCGGACAGTCCTAGTTTTAAGGATATTACCCAGAGGCATAGCTATACACAAATCAAGCAGTTTGGGAGATATCTTTATGCGGAGTTTGACGCAAAGGGTAGAACCTATTGTATATTTGCCACTATAAAGAATTCGTACATTACAGGCGAATGGTACGATCAAAGTGATAGGCACGCATATTTCGGAACGTTGCAGCTGAAAATTATCGATTCCGATAGCATGGCGGGACTCTATATCGGTCATTCTCAGCGTACTGGACGTGTTTCAAGCGGTGAGTGGAGTTGGAGTCGTTCCACGACTTGATCCCCCTTCAGCCTCAGCTTATTTGTATGAGTATTCCTGAGCCTACAAGCGTTACTACCATGAATGGTGTCAAAGCCCAAGATCAAGCATGGATCTAAGTCTCAGCAGCTCCTTTGGCACAAGCCGGATGGGAAGGTTGGCCAGGATGGCGCACGTAAGATGATCACAAAGCTGGCGTAGGACTCGAAAGTGCAAACGGTTCATGGTGCGGAGTGCACCTAGTAATGGGCGCTCACCGGTTTCAATGTTAAGCAGCAGTATGCCTACCAGTTCTGCGAGGCCATCAGCGCTCACCTGGTTCGGTAACTCTGTTGCC
>NZ_JAOCLK010000094.1:0-3392 GCF_029845265.1 Ectopseudomonas oleovorans | reverse complement strand
GCCGTACGTACGGTGGTGTGGGAGGACGGCGGGGGTGACCCCGCCTCCTACCCGATTATGTATCTTTGGTTCGCTTGCCCGATCCGCTAGTTCTGGATGATCCGGCAAGCGTCCCCCCAGCCCGCAGATGAAGCGGGAGGCATATCCATGAAATTCGTCGACGAAGTATCGATTTTTGTAAAAGCTGGTGACGGCGGAAACGGCATGATGGCCTTCCGTCGTGAGAAGTTCATCGAGAAGGGCGGCCCCAATGGCGGTGACGGCGGTGACGGCGGCTCGGTATTCCTCGAGGCCGACGCCAACCTCAACACCCTGATCGACTACCGCTATACGCGTAAATTCCATGCGCAGAATGGCGAGAAGGGCGGCAGCACCGATTGCACCGGGGCCAAGGGCGAGGATCTGATCCTGCCGGTACCGGTCGGCACCACGGTGATCGACGTGGCCACCCAGGAAGTGATTGGTGACCTGGTCAAGCCGGGTCAGCGCCTGATGGTCGCCCAGGGTGGCTGGCATGGCCTGGGCAACACCCGCTTCAAGTCCAGCACCAACCGTGCGCCGCGTCAGACCACGCCGGGCAAGCCGGGCGAGTCGCGCGATCTCAAGCTGGAGCTGAAGGTGCTGGCCGACGTTGGCCTGCTCGGTCTGCCCAATGCCGGCAAGAGTACCTTTATCCGCGCGGTTTCCGCGGCCAAGCCGAAGGTCGCCGATTACCCCTTCACCACCCTGGTACCGAACCTCGGCGTGGTCAGCGTCGACCGCTTCAAGAGCTTCGTCGTTGCCGACATTCCGGGGCTGATCGAGGGGGCTTCCGACGGTGCGGGCCTGGGGATTCGCTTCCTCAAGCACCTGGCGCGTACGCGTCTGCTGTTGCATCTGGTGGATATGGCGCCGCTGGACGAGAGCGACCCGGCCGAGTCGGCGCAGGTGATCATCGACGAGCTGGCACGCTTCAGCCCGGCACTGGCCGAGCGTGATCGCTGGCTGGTGCTGAACAAGATGGACCAGGTGCCCGAGGACGAGCGCGAGGCACGCAAGGCCGATATCGTGGCTCGCCTGAACTGGCAGGGCCCGGTTTACGTGGTCTCGGCCATCAGCCGCGACGGCACCGAGCGCATCAGCCGCGACATCATGCATTACCTGGAAGTGCGTGCCGAGCGCATCGCCGAGGACCCGGTCTTCGCCGAGGAGTTGGCCGAGTTGGATCAGCGTATCGAAGACGAGGCGCGTGCCCGTCTGCAGGCGCTGGACGACCAGCGTGCGCTGCGTAAATCCGGTGTGCGCAGTGTCGATGATATCGACGAAGACGATGATTTCTTCGACGAAGAAGACGACGACGGCCCGGAAATCATTTACGTCCGGGATTAAGCAAATTTCCAACGCCGCTTAATTGCGGCGTTTTTGTAAGGGATGCTCTGAAGCAGTCGTCATTCCCGCGTAAGCGGGAATCCAGAAACATCGCAGCACCTGGACTCCCGCCTTCGCGGGAGTGACGCTGAGGCTTTTTCAGGGTTTCCTAAGTGGGCGTTCTGGCTAAGGTTGGAAGATCATGCGTGACAAGGTGACCGGCGCGCGGCGCTGGGTGGTGAAGATCGGCAGTGCGCTGCTGACCGCTGACGGGCGTGGCCTGGATCGTGCGGCCATGGCGGTATGGGTCAAGCAGATGGTTGCGCTGCGTGAGCAGGGCGTCGAGCTGGTGCTGGTATCTTCCGGTGCGGTGGCGGCCGGCATGAGCCGCCTGGGCTGGACCAGCCGACCTAGCGCGATGCACGAGCTGCAGGCCGCTGCTGCCATTGGCCAGATGGCCCTGGTGCAGGCCTGGGAGTCGAGCTTCGCCGAGCATGGCATGCGCACCGCACAGATCCTCCTGACCCATGACGACCTGTCCGACCGCAAGCGCTACCTCAATGCACGCAGCACCTTGCGTACGCTGGTAAATCTCGATGTGATCCCGGTGATCAACGAGAACGACACCGTAGTCACCGATGAAATCCGTTTCGGCGACAACGATACCCTGGCCGCGCTGGTGGCCAACCTGGTGGAAGCCGATCTGCTGGTAATCCTCACCGACCGCGACGGTATGTACAACGCCGACCCGCGCCACAACCCCGATGCCGAGCTGATTTTCGAAGCCCGCGCCGATGACCCGGCACTGGATGCCGTGGCAGGTGGCGTCGGTGGTGCGCTGGGCCGTGGCGGTATGCAGACGAAGTTGCGTGCTTCGCGTCTGGCGGCGCGCTCCGGCGCGCATACGGTGATCGTTGGTGGGGCCATCGAGCAGGTGTTGGCGCGGCTCAAGGCGGGCGAACGTCTGGGCACGCTGCTGGCGCCCGAGCGCGGCTTGCTGGCGGCGCGCAAGCAGTGGCTGGCAGGCCACCTGCAGACCCGTGGCACCCTGGTGCTGGATGCCGGCGCGGTGAAGGCGTTGAGCCAGGATCGCAAGAGCCTGTTGCCGGTCGGTGTGAAGGCCGTGCAGGGCAGCTTCCGCCGTGGCGAGATGGTGGTCTGCGTATCGCCTGACGGCCGTGAGGTCGCCCGTGGCCTGGTCAACTACAGCGCGCTGGAAGCACAGAAGATCATCGGCCAGCCGTCGGACGCCATCGAGAAGCTGCTGGGCTATGTCGATGAGCCGGAGCTGGTACATCGCGACAATCTGATCCTCGTCTGAGAACCTGTACACGATTTGCGCGCGTCGGCCCTACTGCGTTAAAAACAGGCTGGAGCGCCAGCCCGGTCGAATGCTCATGTACAGAAGTACACTCCGCTTCCTCGCCTGTTTTTGTCTTGTATGGCTCTAGCTCGCGAAATCGTGAACAGGTTCTAGGAGCATGTATGCGTCCGTTCAAGGGAGTGTTGCTGGGCCTGCTGATGCTGCCCAGTCTGGCGCTGGCCGAAACCATCGGTGAAGTGTCGACGGTGTTCAAGTGGGTCGGGCCGAACGACAAGATCGTCGTCGAGGCCTTCGATGACCCCAAGGTGGACGGTGTGACCTGCTACCTGTCACGGGCCAAGACCGGCGGGGTGAAGGGTGGTCTTGGGCTGGCCGAGGACCGTGCCGAAGCTTCCATCGCCTGCCGCCAGGTCGGTCCCATTGCATTCAAGGGCACGCTCAAGGACGGCGAGGAGGTGTTCAAGGAGCGCACCTCGCTGGTGTTCAAGACCATGCAGGTGGTGCGTTTCTTCGACGCCAAGCGCAACACCCTGGTGTATCTGGTCTACAGCGACCGGGTGATAGAGGGCAGCCCGCAGAATGCGGTGACGGCCATCCCGATTCTGCCTTGGCGTCAGTAAACCGATCAGCGCTCATAAAAAAACCGCCCCGAAGGGCTAATGTCTGTCAGTTAAGCGTCGAAGCTGCCAATGGGTAGGAGCGGCGCCCCGCCGCGAACCAG
>NZ_JAOCLK010000093.1:0-3423 GCF_029845265.1 Ectopseudomonas oleovorans | reverse complement strand
AGGTAGGAGCGGCTGGGCGGTATTCCGCTTCAGCCGCGATGCTCTTTTGCGCAACCAATGTCCCCGGATTGCATTGGGCTACACAGCTTCCTGGACTGTCGCGGCTAAAGCCCCTCCCACAAGGTTTCGCTGCTGCAATGACCGGCTGCCCCCGCTCTGTGGGAGGCGCTTCAGCGGCGACGCTCTACCTCAGCCATGGCTCATCAGAGCTTCGCTCAATTTCTCGAACAGCGTCTGCACCGAACGCAAGGCGCGGCAGTCCGGGCGGGTCAGCAACCAGAGTTCGGTGTCGCAGCCGGCCAGCGGCGGGCCGAGTGCCTTGAGTTCGGGATGGGCGCGCAGCACGAAGTCGGGCAGGGCGGCGACGCCCACTCCGGCGCGTGCCAGCTGCGCCACGGCGTACATGCTGCTGCAGCGGTAGTTGGGGGTGACGCCCGGCAACTCGCGCAGGCGCCAGAGCGCCGTGGCGTGCTCCGGCATCGCCTCGTTCGGGGCGATCCAGCTCTGTCGTGCCAGGTCGCTGCGATCCTGGCCGTCATCACGGGAGCAGACCCAGTAAGACACTTTGGCGAGGCGCCGGCCGACCAGGTGCTCAGGCGGCTCGTTGGTCAGGCGCAGGGCCAGGTCGGCATCGCGCCGGCTGAGGTTGGAGAAGTCGTTGGAGGTCACCAGCTCCAGCGCCGGGTAGCTGGGCATGAAGCGCGCCAGTGCCGGCAGCAGTAGGCTGCCCAGTACCGCATCGGTGCAGGTCAGGCGTACCGTGCCGCTGACCACCTGCTTGCCCAGTTCCAGCGCTACCCGTGCAGCATCCAGTGCCTGCTCGGCGCGCTCGGCCTGTTCGGCCAGGGCGCGGGCCGTTTCGCTGGGTTCGTAGCCACGCCGGCTTTTCTCGAACAGGGCCACGCCCAGCTCGCGTGGCCAGGGTCGAACGGGCCTACACATTCTCACGCCCAAGCTGAGTGACAGTGGCAAGCCGACTGACCGTCGTGTAAGGATTATTTTACGGTTGTCAGGGCGTTGCCTGCCTTGCCTGAAAGGCGTAAGGAAAATTTGCCACTGCTGAGCGCGGCTAACGTGTCTAAGTGTCGCAAGCCATCTTGAGAGCGCGTCTGCGCTCGGTTGTCATGAGGTTGTCCGCAACGCATTCGTGCGGCTGCCATAACAATGACAATCAGGAGGCGAAATGACCGCCGTGGCCAAGATCGAGCAGCACAACCCCATCGGAACCGACGGTTTCGAGTTCGTCGAATTTACCGCACCGAATGCCGAAGGCATCGAGCAACTGCGCCAGTTGTTCACCGCCATGGGTTTTACCGAGACCGCCAAGCATCGCTCTAAAGAGGTTTGGCTGTTCCAGCAGAACGACATCAACATCGTACTCAACGGCAGCCCCACCGGCCACGTGCGCGCCTTCGGCGAGAAGCATGGCCCCAGCGCCTGCGCTATGGCCTTCCGGGTGAAGAACGCCGCTCAGGCCGCTGCTTACGTCGAGCAGCAGGGCGCCAAGCTGGTGGGCAGCCACGCCAACTTCGGCGAGCTGAACATTCCCTGCGTCGAGGGCATCGGCGGTTCCCTGCTGTATCTGGTTGACCGTTATTCCAACGAGAGCGGCGACAAGAGCATCTACGACGTCGACTTCGAGTACATCGAAGGCCGCAGTGCCAACGACAACGCCGTCGGCCTGCAATGCATAGACCACCTGACCCACAACGTGCGTCGTGGGCAGATGGACGTTTGGTCCGGTTTCTACGAGCGTATCGCCAATTTTCGCGAGATCCGCTACTTCGATATCGAAGGCAAGCTCACCGGCCTGTTCTCCCGCGCCATGACCGCGCCCTGCGGCAAGATCCGCATCCCGATCAACGAGTCAGCCGACGACAAGTCGCAGATCGAGGAATTCATCCGCGAATACCACGGTGAGGGCATTCAGCACATCGCCCTGTCCACCGACGACATCTACGCCACCGTGCGCCAACTGCGTGCCAACGGCGTGGACTTCATGACCACGCCGGACACCTATTACGAGAAGGTCGACACCCGCGTCGCCGGCCATGGTGAGCCGACCGATGTCTTGCGCGAGCTGAACATCCTGATCGATGGTGCCCCTGGGGACGACGGCATCCTGCTGCAGATCTTCACCAACACGGTGATCGGCCCGATCTTCTTCGAGATCATCCAGCGCAAGGGCAATCAGGGCTTCGGCGAGGGCAACTTCAAGGCCCTGTTCGAGTCGATCGAGGAAGACCAGCTGCGTCGCGGTGTGATCTCCGAGGAGTGATGCCATGAGCCGCCAATGGATTCGCTTTCCCCTGCGTGAAGGCGAGTGCTCGCGCCAGGCGCATTGCGACCTGCCGCAGGGCACCTATGAGCGCGAGATGGGTCGTGAAGGCTTCTTCGGCCCCACCGCACACCTGCACCACAAGCATCTGCCCACCGGCTGGATCGACTGGGAAGGCCCGCTGCGCCCGCACGCGTTCAACTTCAACGACATCCCCAGCGAGCGCGACTGCCCGCTGGCGGCGCCGCTGACCCTGCACAACGCCGACGTCAAGCTGCGCGTCTGGCGCACCCACGGCGCCATGCGCCATCTGGTGCGCAACGCCGATGGTGACGAGTTGCTGTTCGTGCATGAAGGCAGCGGGCACTTCTACTGCGACTTCGGCCATCTGCAGTACCGCGACGGCGACTACCTGCTGATCCCACGCGGCACCGCCTGGCGTATCGAGGCCAGCACGCCGAGTTACTTCCTGTTGATCGAGAACACCGACGGCGCCTACCAGTTGCCGGACAAGGGCCTGCTCGGCCCGCAGGCGATCTTCGATGCGGCGGTGCTGGAGCACCCGCATATCGATGACGCCTTCAAGGCGCAGCAGGACGAGAACACCTGGCAGATCAGGATCAAGCGGCGTAATCAGATCAGTACCGTGACCTACCCGTACAACCCGCTGGATGTGGTCGGCTGGCACGGTGACAACACCGTGGTACGCCTTAACTGGCGCGACATTCGCCCGCTGATCAGCCATCGCTACCACCTGCCGCCATCGGTGCACACCACCTTCGTCGCCAACGGTTTCGTGATCTGCACCTTTACCCCGCGCCCGGTGGAATCCGATCCCGGCGCGCTCAAGGTGCCGTTCTTCCACAACAACGACGACTACGACGAAGTGCTGTTCTACCACCGTGGCAACTTCTTCAGCCGCGACAACATCGAGCAGGGCATGGTCACCCTGCACCCGTGCGGCTTCCCCCATGGGCCACACCCCAAGGCGCTGAAGAAGAGCCAGGAGGATCCGGCCACCTTCATCGACGAGGTGGCGGTAATGATCGACACCCGCCGCGCCCTGGAAGTGGCCGATGCCGCCGGCGCGGTGGACGTGGCCGAGTACGTCAACTCCTGGCGCGCGCCGGGTACCCAAGGTTGAA
>NZ_JAOCLK010000092.1:0-3524 GCF_029845265.1 Ectopseudomonas oleovorans | reverse complement strand
AGCATAGGCTCGTCCGGAGAACGAGAAATCTCGCCTAGACAGCCGGAACAGACGATGCTCACATCACCGCCAGCCCAGCTAGACCGCCTGATTGAGCGGCAGAGGCCTGGTCATCGCCCGACGGCCATGGCGGCTGGCTACTTCGGGGGGCTTGCCTTGGGCAGGGCTGCAGCTTAGGTTGATGACATTGCAACAGACCCTAGCCCAGAACGATGACAATATCTGCATGCCATAAACCTCACCATCATCGGGAACACCCTGTTCGACAACCAGGAGCGTCAGGACAACGGCATACCACCGTCACGAGAGGTTGGCATCCAAATATCTGCCCTTCCGTACTACCTCACGCCAACCAGGCAGAAACAGCGCCATAGCATCTTCATCCAGGAAAACGGTACTGAAGGAGCCTGGTTCTTTGTTGCGTCTAACAAAGCAGCCAATAACACCATCCCGAAGCAGAGCCTCGTCTACAACGTAGTAATCACGAACGATTCCGGAGCGAAGGTTCCCGTCTTGAGCCACCCGCTGGGCCCGTGTGGGTGAGATGTTCTTCTCTACATTCACCTTCGACATAGTGAAGCTCCGGGAATCGGCCAAGACCTCGATCCTTCAAAAAATCGTTGAGCTCTGTCTGCACAACTGAACAGAGCGGGGCTCCACATTGGGGCCGTACGCAAGGGACACTCCCCCAGCAGAGATGTTTCGCACCAGATCAAGACGAGGATCGCATTTCGCCTCAAGCGTGCGCACCGCGAATTCGACGTGTGCAAACTCGAAAGTGTCCGTTCTAACGGGGACTCGACAAAGGTGCATTGGTCATGGAAGCACCAATATCCAGAGCCAAAATACATCTAACCTGCAGCCCTCACTCAGCACCCTCGCCCCTCGCTCTGGCACAGATCGCCTGGAACTGCGCCAAATTCGCAGCCCAAAATGGCGCAGTTCTGAAAACTGCGCCAGAATTGCACCAACAGCATTCAAACGGCGCCACCTCAGCTATGCCCTCCTCCAAAGACATACTCAATAGTATGCACGTATCTGGGAGCGGATTGACGCTGACTGAGCTATTGGCAAGACACCCCGAGATTGCTCGGAGAACAGCACAGCGGCTGATTGCAAAGCTGATAGAAAGCGGTCAAATCTCAGCGCAAGGTGAAGGTAGAGCACGGAGAACAGGGGCGCTTTGACGAGGCCGAACGAGTGATCCTGACCCTTGATGAGTCAAGGTCATGGCATGCAGCCGCTCAACGCGGAGTCTTCGGCACTATGCCGACCTGCATGCCAAAGGGATTAAACACACTGTTCAATGTCTGAACCGTCGGATTGCTCTCATCCAACTCAAGCTGTCGCAAGGCCCGCAATGACAGTTTGCACATCTGTGCAAATCTGGCCTGCTGCAAGCCAGTCACTTCCTTACGCAGGCGTCGCACTGCTCCTCCAATCGTGATCTCGCCGCTAGCCAACTGCTGCTGCAGCTCATTCAAAATGCGATTGCGCTCAAGAATGTCCATTAGACCAACCCCCACTGAAGCATCCGCTGCTGAAGATTTCTCAGGGCTATACGCGGGTGACTCATGGTTGAATCAGGAAGGCCTTGTGCACTCAGCAAGTCAGGTAGCGCGAGCAAGTCCTGAGCTGCCAACTGCAATCGTTGAAACAGTTCATCGGCATCAATCCACTCTGCGACCTCATCACAGGCCGCTCTCCAGTTGACCTCTCCTGCAAGCTCGATGTGCTTTGGCCACTTCGTCGTACGCGTAACACCCTCCTCGTCCATGACCATAGGAGCCAGGTCGTAGATTGGCGCCAACCGAACCCCCTGCTCGGAGCGGAGAATCGCGGTGTTACGTCCGTGGTTGTCTGAATTTCCGAGGATCTGGTTCAGCAGATCACGCCGCATGTATTCAAACACCAGATCACCGACCTGCTGTTCCTGCCCAACAGCTCGCCATAGCTCGACCAGCTTCCCCAGTACTTGCGTGTGCAGCATGTAACTACCCGCCTCGGTTACGCCACATAACGAGTACATTGACTCAACGGCAGTTCGGCAAACCCCAGCGGGGCTAATCTCCCGATCAAAGCGATGCATCCAGAGACTGGGCTTATTGCCCTCCTCCAATGCCAGCCCTTCAGCTGCAACCGTGTCCATTCCGAGCTGCTGGACGGCACGATAGAAGCAATACTCGCTGCGCAGGATGTCCTGATCGGTCTGACTGGCTTTGTTACGCGCGAACTTCACAAACCAGTGCTGGGCGGCGTCTGCATCTGGCAGCACGGCATCTGGATGTAAGGCGCCCTGCCGATCTTCAGTCAGCAACAGTTTGGGGGCCTCACCGCCAGCACCTGTCGCCCCGCCAATGGCTGCGCCCTGCTCATACGCGTACTCAAGGAATCGCGAGTCCCGGCTAATAACCTCATCGCGTGTGAAACCCAGCATCGGACTGCCCGCAATCGCCTCGACAGCCTCCTTGATACGCAGATTGCCAATTGGCGCAGGTGTGCATCGCCCAAGAAGGTAGAGATCAAGATTGAGAGCCTCGGGCCGCTCGCCGCCCAAACGCTTCAGTAGAAAGCGTCTTGCTGCACCTGATGGCAGGATGTCGAAGAGAAACGCAGGCGCCTTCTTATCTCGCCAAGAATCCCATCCGAGAGGGTAAGATGCACTGACAGCCACATTCAGCCGAGTGCCTACAGACTCCAATGAGTCAACCAGATAGCCATGCTGGTAGCCATAAGCACAAGCACCCTCCAGCCCTTCCTCGGGCTGCTCGAAACGGAGTTCCACGGCATTGCGCCACTGGCCATCCCTATAAACCTGCAGAGTAAGATTGTGCATATCAGTCACCAGCACTTTAATGCCTAAACAGTAGACGCACACGCATAAAAAGGCAATTTAATACCTAAAAAATAATCTCAACCACAGAATAAGGCATTAAAGCGCCTCAATCTCAGGAGTTAGCTCCCGCTTCGGAGGGCGCAGCCCGTGTTCAACTCCCCAGCAAGGATTTGAACCCGCGCCCAGCCAAATTGCCCAACTGCAACACTTACACTGGGTCTATTTGGATGCGCTCTTGACGGAAGGCTCAAGGTTCCTATACTGCAGATCGACTGCTTGCAGGCACCGCAGGCGCAGGTCAGCTCATGCTCGGGCAGCTCATGGATGACCTCCATACGCGGCAGGTTGGCCGGCAGCGGCTTGCGTTTGCCACGGCGCTTGACCGGCGCAACGACTTCTTCGGCTTCGACTGGCTCGGCGGCCGGCGCTTCGATCAGCTCTTCGACCTCGTTGAACATGGCCAACTGCGGCGAGTCGGCGTCTTCAGGGCTGCGCTCGGACTTGGGCGAGAACAGCTTGTGGCGCAGCAAGGCGTTCTCTTCCTGCAACTGCAGAATCAGAGCCTTGAGCAGGACGGGATCGTCGGGAAGATTGTCGGCGCCAAATTTCATGGCGCCGGATTATACCGGCTCAGGTTACGAAGCGCGGCGTCAGAACCTGATGCGGACGGTTACGCCACAGGTCGATA
>NZ_JAOCLK010000091.1:0-3570 GCF_029845265.1 Ectopseudomonas oleovorans | reverse complement strand
GCCCTGGGCACTGGGGCGCTCGAACTGGTTGTTTGCAGGATCGCTACGCAGCGGCAAACGCGCGGCGGCGATCATGAGCCTTATCCAGTCGTCCCGAATGAACGGGCATGATCCGTATGCCTATCTCAAGGACGTGCTGACACGCCTGCCGACGCAACGGGCGAGTGAGGTCGGCCAACTGCTGCCGCATCAGTGGGCGCCTGCCTGAATCACGCAAGGTGAGTTCGGCGTACGCTTACGATGAGAAAGCATCGCTACCCGAGCAACGTGAGTCGTGAGCAGTTTGAATAAGGCCAAGCCTTATTGAAAAGCATACGCAAGCGCACCAAACCCCGAAGCGTGGATCTCTACGAGATTTGGTGCGCCGTGTTGTATCTCTTGAAGACAGGCTGCCAGTGGCGCCTGATTCCTAGTGACTTTCCGCGCTGGCAAACGGTGTCTCGCTACTTCAAGCAGTGGAGCGCAGCTTTGCTTGTCCAGAAAAGTGTCGGCGGTTGTGGAAAAACTGCGGGCACAAATTCAACACCAGCTTGCAGTTCATCCACTTGGCCTTTTGGCCTTTCTCGTCCTACTACTCGAAAGATCGTAAACAGGCTCTTACATCCCAAGTTCCAGATAGAGCTTGTAGCCTATGGTGCAAAACATCAGCAGGATGCCTAGCACCATGGTATAGATTCCCAAATCGTGGTCACGCTTGGCGAAACCGATCGTTAGCAAGAGGAAGCCTGCCACTATCAGCGCGATCATCACTTCGAGTTCGTTCATTCCTCTCTCCCCGGTCGTTCATCGTTGTTGGTCTTTGTTTCCACTGCCCAGCCCGGTACGCCTTGGCGGATCTGTCTGGAAAAGTCCGCCGCCTCGTCCGCCTGGCGGGCGCGTCCGGTGATTCGCCCCCGATTGCGTAGTGCGTCCAGGCTGTAGCCCTGTTGCAGGCCGCCGATATCCTGCACGTAGCCTGGCAGGTAGCCGGTCAGCAGCAGGCGGTGATCGACGGGCAGGCCGCCGATGATGCTCTGCACCATGTCGAAGACGATGGTCGTGCAGTTGGCGGTCAGGGTGTTGTAGAAGCGTGGCCGTTCGACCAGGGTGTTGGCCTGCTCGACATAGGAAAGCAGGAGTTCGCGCATGACCGGCCTGGGCATGTCGATGCGGTACAGGTAGACGTCCTCGTCGCGCACGTTGGTACGCACCCGCACGGCGTCGCGCTCGTCGGTGGCGACGATGCTGAGTTCGAATTCCTTAAAGAAGCCGCCCAGCTCCGAGTAGCGCTCGCCCTTTTCCTTGCGGGTCTCCACGGTGAAGACCAGGTACCGGCCGTCCTCGAAGCCGAAGGACACCAGGATATGGGCGATGGCCGGCATGCCCCAGTAGGAGGTCAGCAGGTCGACCGAGGCCAGTTGCCGCAGGTCGTAGGAACGGCTTTCCCAGGCGATGTCGTAGTCCTCATCGCTGCGCCAGTCGAAGTTGCGCACGTTGTCCAGCAGCAGCTGTTCGTCGACCACCCGGCCTTGGGTCATGCGTGCCACGTCGTCGGCCCAGGCGCGTTGGTTGGACGGTTGCAGGCTGTGCCACCAGGCCAGCAGCACGGCGAATGCCAGCAGGTGGATGGACAGCGCCCACAGTGGTGGCCGCCGCCACAGCAGGACAAGGGTGAGGACGCCGAGCAGGCACCAGAGTGCGACCAGGGCGTACCCCGCCAAAGGAGGCCAGTTCAGCCGGTAATCCAGGGCGAGGGCGCCCCAACTGGTCGTCAGCGGGATGAGCAGGGTTAGGAGCAGGCGCGTCAACAGCCGCAGCATGAGATGCGGGCGTTTCATCGCGTATCCTCTTCGCTCAGGTGCTGGTGGAGGATGCGGCGTATTTCGATGATTGCTTCCGGCGTTTCCTGGACGCTGTGCCACGAAGGGATGATCTTCTCCGACTGTGCACCCTCCAGATGGGCACTGGTATAGGGCACCACACCATCACTGGTGCTTGCCAGCAACAATTCGGGCGTATGGTTGCCGATGATGCTGTGATAACGCACCTGGGGCGAGATCGGCAATTCGGCCGCGGCCCTGACGAAGGGGTCGTTGGCGCTGAGGTTGTCGATGCTATTGAGGCCTCGGGTCAACGTCACGGGTGCCGCCGAGTTGGGGTCGACCAGTACCTGGGCGAGCTCGCTGAAGCGGCCGAGTACCGAGACCGGCAGCTTGACCAGGCCGGCGGCCCAGCGCGACAGGCGGTTTTCCGCGAAGGGTGTGCCACGGTGCGGTGCCGCGGCGAAGACGGCCCGGCTGACCTGGGGCAGTGGCTCGAAATCCAGGTAGGGGCCCAGTTTCGCGCGGGCCCGTTCCTGCCTCTTGCCACTCATGTCGTATTGCGCCGTGAGCGACGACCACAGTTGGTCTTGCGAGGAGGAAACCAGCAGGCGCGACAGCACACCGCCCATGCTGTGGCCGACCAGTACGATGTCGCGGCTGGCCGCGGCGTTGCCCTGTGGATCGAAATGCCTGAGGGTTTGCTCGATGGTTTCGCGGATTGCCTTGTTGTTGAAGGCGATCGGCAGGTTGGTCGGGTAGTAGATCTGCCAGATCTGGTAGTTGTTGCGTAGCGCCTCGTCGCCGAGCACTTCGTTGGCGACGTTGATCCAGGCTTCGGGGCTGCTGGCCAGGCCGTGCAGCATGATGATGATGCGGCGCTCGGGGTCGTAGGGTTGCAGCAGATAGAGGTGCGGTGCTTCCAGCACTTCGCCGCGACCGACCAGGGTCAGCAGGGACTGGCGGGCGAAGCCGGAACGGGCCAGCCACAGGCCGTATCCGGAGGTGAAATTGGCCGCGAGTGGAACCGACTGGCCTGCCACCTCGAAGTGGGTGGTGCGATAGGGATCGTAGCCGCTGATATCGGCCGTGCGGGTCGCCAGCACCTCTGCGAGGGTGCTGCCCGGAAAGCGAATCACCGCACTGATGGCGGGGAAGGGCGTCTCGCTCCAGGGCAACCGGTCGCTCTGGCTGGTGACCACGCGCTTGCGGGTGACGGCGACCAGTTCGGCGCCGAGCCCGTCGCGCCGATACTGGTTGCGCAGACCTGCGAAGGAGAGGGAGGCGGCGGGGATCAGTTCCTGAGGAAGCTGCCGGCCTTCGGCCAGCCTGACTTCCTGCATGGTGCCGCTGATGTTCCAGTGTGCCAGGCGCAGGTGGAATTGCTCATCGGCCGTTTCGCGCTGTGGAGGTTTGCCACGATACAGCTCGAACAACAGGGTCAAGGCTTCCTGTACCGCGAAATTGTAGTAGTCGCGCACCTGGGTCTGGCGATCCTCCAGGGCACGCTGGCCAGTGTTGCGGGGGGTAAAGAAAAGATAGGCATAGGCGTGCCGGGCGCTTTCCAGATAAGCGTCGACGCGTGCCTCCTGTCCATGCAGACCCTTGCTGCGCATGGCTTCGAGCAGCCACAGCTCGGCCAGGGCCGACAAGCGATTCTCGTCGGCGAGGCCTGTGTTGTCGGCGAGTTGACTACGGCACTCGGGCAGATCCTTGCGGCAATCCTTCTCGGCAATGCCCACGACCTGCAGGGTGGTGCGAGCGGATGCGC
>NZ_JAOCLK010000090.1:0-3901 GCF_029845265.1 Ectopseudomonas oleovorans | reverse complement strand
GGCGATACGCGATTGAAAAGCTTCGCCCCGGGGCGGGGCTCCTACGAAAGACCGCTTTGGCGAGCTTATCTGATCGGCATTGGCCATCAGGCTGCCGTTTTCATTTATCGCTCAAGCGTCAAAGACGCGTACTGAACCAGGACAGCACCAGGGCCGTGGCCAGGCAAATGGCGCCGAAGCGATAGAAGAAGCGATTGATGCGCCCGGTACGTTCATCCTGCACTTCACTTTCGTCCTGGCCACCTTGAGCCAGCACGCGCGCCATGCCGCGCTGCTCGCGCAGGCGGGTCATCAGGCACAGCCAGGCACCGGCCACAGCGAAGAACAATGCCAGCGAATTGACCGCGCTGGCCGGATGAGCAAGGAACAGCAACCACAACACCTGCAACGACATGCACCACCTCGAGAACAGCATGGTGCAGTGAGCGCGTCACCGCACCAGAATGGGGATTGCGACTGAAACAGATCATTTCAGCCCCCGAAAAGTCGTCGCGCAGTGTACTGAAATCCCGCTTTTATAAGGTTCGTTTCCGACGAACGCGGCCCGCTATCCCGAAATCGTCTGAAAACTGTCACATGCCTGGCCTAGGGTTTGTATCTCTCAAACTGACCAAGCAGTCACGACTGTGCTGGAGCCAAACCTCAATGTCCGTGGAGGACCCGCCATGCTTAATTCACAACCGCTGGATCGCGATTACCTGATCGACTCGCTGGATCAAGTGGACGCCGTGGTCGACGAACTATCCTTCAACGTCCAGGACCAGCACTGGCTGGTGTACTGCGCCCTCGGTGGCCATGAGCATTACGACCTGCCGGACATCGACAACCGCACCGGCATGAGCCTGCAGGAGTTCTATGCCGAAGCCGCATAAACCCGGTACATACGAAAACGCCCCGCAGTGCGGGGCGTTTTTCGTGGCGTTATAGCCAATTACTGCAGCAAAACCTGGCCAATGGTCGGGTCCTTGAAGGCGCGGGTCAGCGCATCGCTGAGCACATCACTGACCAGCTTGGTGTTGGTCTGCTGGTTCGGTGCGGTGCCGAAGCGCTGGTTCAGCGAGGCACCGTAACGGCCGGTATAGCGGCGACTGCCGCCCTGTACGTCAGCACGAATGGAAGCGGAGATGTCCGCCTCGGTGACGTACATGCCCTCTTTCGGCGACTGATACTTCAGCTCCGCCAGGGTGATGGTCAGCTGCGGCGCGTTATAGGCATTGGGCGACGGAGTAAAACCCAGCAGACGCACGGCTGCTTCGGCCTCGGCCTGCAGCTTGGGCAGCACATGCTCAGCGCTGACACTGATCGTGCTGGTTTCCGGATACAGGCCGCCACGGGTGCCAAGCACCGGCGAAGGACGACCATCGACCACGCGTACCACCACCGGCTGGCCCTGACCCACCGGGGTCAGCGAGCTGGTGAGTTTGGGTTGCGGGGTGAGTTGCTGAGGGCTGAGGGCGCAACCGGCCAGAGTCAGGCTGGCGGCAGCAAGCAAGGCGATCAACGCACGGTGCAGCATGCTCATCTCTCCGAGTGAGGTAAAAGTGGCCGGCAGTATACCCAGCGCGGCCTGAGGCCGACAGTAGTGCTGGTTAAGACCGCCAGCGGACCGGTGCGGTTCCTGTCATCAGCCTGTCACCGCCCCTGGCATAAAGGCAGACGTCACCACGCTGGAGCCTTCGCCATGTTGCTGCGCCGCCTGTTCAGTCGCTCTCGTCCGCTGCGCCATTTCGCCTTGCTCGATGCCCAGGGCATTTGCCGCGCCCTGCGCCAGATGCAGGAGCAACCGAGCCAAGCCGGCTGGGTGGAAGTGCGTGAGCCAAGCCTCTCCTGGCTCGGCGCTCCCCTGCCTGCTGGAGCCCGCATTACGCCGGTCGTCACACACGCACGGGCCGTTCACCCGTTGGCGGCCTGACCGATGGAAGAATAAAAGTCACGCAGGGGCGATCAATTCCCCTCATTCACCGTTATAATCACGCCCCGATTATAAGGACGTCTCCTGATCGGGCCGCACGACCTCGCCGATGCAGCGTCATCGCCCCGCCCCAGAGAGTCGCCCACTTCGCGCTGCCAAGTCTGGCCAGCCGCTTTTAGCCCATATGCAGAGCCGATAGCAGCCATGCATTGCATGTTTTGCACGGGCAGAAGCGCGCCTAGGCAGTCGAGCTTTTGAGGTTCACCGCTCCAAAAGAGCGTGAAAAAACGGTTTTTACAAACTTCACAAGAGTGTGGCGAACAGATGAACAGTTTTGCGTCCGCAAACCCCAGCCTTGACCCTCCCCTCCGAACGACAGGGCATTACGCCTGAGTCTACCGGTATCGCCCTTACAGGCCGCACGGCCGTCCATCTGGTGCAGTTTTTCTTGGAGAGAGGTTAATGGCGCACAACGATTCCCAAAGCGTAGATGTGGTGCTGGTTGGCGCCGGCATCATGAGCGCGACCCTGGGCGTATTGCTCAAGGAACTCAATCCCGGCCTCACGCTGGAAGTGGTAGAGCTGCGCGAGTCCGGCGCAATGGAAAGCTCCAACCCCTGGAACAACGCCGGCACCGGTCACGCCGCGCTGTGCGAGCTGAACTACACCCCGGAAGGGGCTGACGGCAGTATCGACATCAAGAAGTCGGTCAGCATCAACGCCCAGTTCGAAGAGTCCAAGCAGTTCTGGGCCTACCTGATCGAGAAAGGTGCGATCAACGCGCCAAAGACCTTCATCAACCCGGTGCCGCACATGAGCTTCGTGCGCGGCAACAGTGGTATTGCCTTCCTCAAGAAGCGCTTCGAGGCGCTGCGGCAACATCACGCCTTTGCCGAAATGGAATACACCGAGGATCGCGCCACCATCGCCGAATGGGCACCGCTGCTGATTCCGGGCCGTGACGCCAACGAGCCACTGGCGATGACCCGCGTACAGGCCGGCACCGACGTCAACTTCGGTGCCGTCACCGAGCAAATGCTCGCCCACCTGACCAATCAGCCCAACGCCAAGGTCACCTGCAACCAGAGAGTCACCGACCTCAAGCGTGATGGCAAAGGCTGGCTGGTGGACATCAAGGACACCCGCTCCGGCGCCACGCGCCAGCTCAAGAGCAAGTTCGTCTTCCTTGGCGCTGGCGGCGGCGCACTGCCGTTGCTGCAGCTGTCCGGCATCCCCGAAGGCAAAGGCTTCGGCGGCTTCCCGGTGAGCGGCCAGTGGCTGCGTTGCGACAACCCTGAGATCGTCAAGCAGCACCAGGCCAAGGTCTACAGCCAGGCTGCCGTCGGCTCACCACCGATGTCGGTACCGCACCTCGATACCCGCGTGGTCGATGGCAAGAAATCCCTGCTGTTCGGCCCCTACGCCGGCTTCACCACCAAGTTCCTCAAGTACGGTTCGTTCCTCGACCTGCCGCTGTCGGTACGCCCCAACAACCTCGGCCCGATGCTGGCGGTGGCGCGCGACAACATGGACCTGACCCGCTACCTGATCAAGGAAGTGATGCAGTCCGAAACGCAGCGCCTGGAAACCCTACGCGGCTTCTACCCGAAGGCCAAGGCCGAGGACTGGCGTCTGGAAGTGGCCGGCCAGCGCGTGCAGATCATCAAGAAGGATCCGAAGAAAGGCGGCATCCTGCAATTCGGCACCGAACTGGTAGCAGCTGCTGACGGCACCATCGCTGCCCTGCTTGGCGCCTCGCCGGGCGCTTCGGTGACCGTGTCGATCATGCTCGACCTGATTCGCCGCTGCTTCCCCGAGCAGGCCAAGAGCGAAGAATGGCGCAGCAAGCTGGACGAGATCTTTCCGGCCATGGCCGACGTCCTGTCGCAGGATGCTGAGCGCTTCCATGCGGTGCAGAAGCAGTCGAACCAGCGCCTGCAACTGGACATACCTAGCTGATCAGCAGGTATGAAAAAACCGCCCCTCGGG
>NZ_JAOCLK010000089.1:0-4279 GCF_029845265.1 Ectopseudomonas oleovorans | reverse complement strand
AACAAAAAAGCCCCGTCCTACGGACAGGGCTTTTCCAGCGCGTAGGCGATTAGGCCTGAACGACGCTCACGTAGCGACGGCCGAAAGCGCCTTTCACTTCGAACTTGACCACGCCTTCGACTTTAGCGAAGAGGGTGTGATCCTTGCCCATGCCCACGCCGAAACCCGGGTGGAACTCGGTGCCGCGCTGACGAACGATGATGTTACCGGCCTTGATGACCTGACCACCGTACATTTTCACGCCAAGGCGTTTACTTTCGGAATCGCGGCCGTTACGGGTAGAACCGCCAGCTTTTTTGTGTGCCATGAGTCAATACTCCTATAAAGGATCGGGGCCGACGAATCAGGCCTGGATACCGGTGATTTTGATCTCAGTGAACCACTGACGGTGGCCCTGACGCTTCATGTGGTGCTTACGACGGCGGAACTTGATGATGCGCACTTTATCGTGACGGCCTTGCGACACGACTTCGGCAACCACTTTAGCGCCGTCTACGACCGGAGCGCCGATTTTAACGTCGTCGCCGTTGCCGATCAGCAGAACGCGATCGAAAGTCACGGCTTCGCCAGTGGCGACTTCGAGCTTCTCGATCTTGAGGAATTCGCCTTCGGTGACTTTGTATTGCTTGCCACCAGTAACAATTACTGCGTACATGGTAAATCTCCGTTGATCCTGCTCACCCAGCGCTTTAGAAAAGTCGTTATTGGCTGGCATGGCTGCTTGGGGCCGGAAGTGACACCCTTGCAATTGCGTAAGGCAGGGAAATGCCCAGGGGGAAGTTCAGGGTGCGCGATTGTACGCAAGCGCCGAACGCCGCGCAAGGGCCGCAAGTGCTCGCCTTGACAGCCCCCACCCCGCCACCTAGCATGCCGCGCAACCTCACAGGAGCACCAGTCGCCGATGCAACCCCAGGCTTTCTACCGCGTGGTAGCGGACGATTTCACCGCCGTCGATGGCATCATTCGCCAACAGGTGGTTTCCCGCGTGCCGCTGGTGGAAAAGATCGGCGACTATATCATCTCCGCTGGCGGCAAGCGCCTGCGCCCATTGCTGGTACTGCTCAGCGGGCGTGCATTGGGTTACCAGGCCGATGACCTGCGCCTGCTGGCCGCCACCATCGAATTTCTGCACACCGCCACCCTGCTGCATGACGACGTGGTCGACATGTCCGACATGCGCCGTGGCCGCAGCACCGCCAATGCACAGTGGGGCAACGCACCGAGCGTGCTGGTGGGCGACTTCCTTTACTCACGCTCGTTCGAAATGATGGTCGCGCTCGGCTCCATGCCGGTGATGAAGATTCTCTCCCACGCCACCCGTGTGATCGCCGAAGGTGAAGTGCTGCAACTGTCCAAAGTGCGCGACGCCAGCACCACGGAAGATACCTATATGGAAGTCATCCGCGGCAAGACGGCGATGCTGTTCGAAGCCTCGACTCACAGCGCCGCTGCCCTGGCCGGCGCCAACGAGGCGCAGCGCGAAGCCCTGCGTACCTTCGGCGACCATCTGGGTATCGCCTTCCAGCTGGTCGACGACCTGCTCGACTACAAGGGCGACGCGGCCGAACTGGGCAAGAACGTCGGTGACGACCTGGCCGAAGGCAAACCGACCCTGCCGCTGATCTACACCATGCGTGAAGGCACCGAGGAACAGGCCGCGCTGGTACGCCGCGCGATTCAGAAAGGCGGTATCGAAGACCTGGAAAGCATCCGCGCCGCCGTGGATGCCGCTGGCTCTCTGGAGTACACCGCGCAACTCGCCCGCGACTACGCCGAACGCGCCATTGCCTGCCTGGACGTGCTGCCGGCCGGTGAATACCGCGACGCGCTGGTCGAATTGAGCCGTTTCGCCGTCGCACGCACGCACTAAGCCCAGCGGTGCGCACGGCGCACCCTAAAGTCCAAGTCCAGGCCGCCGCTCGCAGGGTGTGCACTGACAGAAACAAAAACGCCCCGAACCAGTCGAGGCGTTTTTCGTTCAGGCCTGGCGGATTACAGACGCAGGCCGCCGTCCAGCTCCAGAATGCGACCGGTGTAGTAGTCGTTTTCCAGAATGTAGGCCACCGAATGGGCGATCTCGGCCGGCTTGCCCATGCGCTTGAGCGGAATGCCCGAGGTCATTTTCTCCAGCGCTTCCGGCCTCATGCTGGCGGTCATCTCGGTTTCGATGAAGCCCGGCGCCACGCCCGCGACGCGAATGCCGTAACGCGCCAGCTCCTTGGCCCAGACCACGGTATCGGCAGCCACGCCGGCCTTGGCGGCGGAGTAGTTGGCCTGCCCCATATTGCCCGCGCGGGAAATGGAGGAGATGTTGACGATCGCGCCCTCGTTCTTCAGCTCGATCATCTTCGCCGCCACTTCACGGGTGCAGAGGAACACGCCGGTCAGGTTGACGTCGATCACCGCCTGCCACTGCGCCAGGCTCATCTTGGTCATCTCGCCATCTTTCACGCGGACGGTCAGGCCATCACGCAGGATGCCAGCATTGTTGACCAGGCCGTTGATGGCGCCGAAGTCATCGGCCACCTGGGCAACCATATGGGTCACCTGCTCTTCATCGGCGACGTTGCACAGGTAGGCACGGGCGTCACCACCAGCGGCCTTGCAGGCAGCCACGGTTTCGTCGAGTTTTTCCTGGTTCAGATCGACCAGCGCCAGCTTGGCGCCCTTGGCCGCCAGGTACTCACCCATGGCGCGACCCAGCCCCTGGCAACCGCCAGTGATGATGATGACTTTGTCTTTCAGTTGCATCGCTTTATCCCCCTCAAGGTGCAGCATTTACCGACCCCGCTGATGCCCGCTAAGCGCTATGCTAGGACGTCTGTCCGTTTATTAGGAATCTGTTCACGGTCTTGCGAGCTAGAGCGATACAAGGCAAAAACAGGCGAGGAACGCTCGGAGTCGCGCACGACTTTACGAGTTGTAAATGAGCATTCCGACCGGGCTGGCGTTCCAGCCTGTTTTTAACGCAGTAGCGCCGACGCGCAGCTGACAGTGAACAGGTTCCTACGGATTCTTTGCGAGGAGCCATATAGGTGAGCGTTAAAGCCGGCAAGCATGCACGAGAATTGCTGCTCAAGGAATACCGTGGCGTGCTCAGCACCCACTCCAAGGCCATGCCGGGCTTCCCGTTCGGATCGGTGGTGCCCTACTGCCTGGACGCCGAGGGCCGGCCGCTGATCCTGATCAGCCGCATCGCCCAGCACACCCATAACCTCGGGCAGAACGCCAAATGTTCGCTGTTGGTTGGCGAGCGTGGCGCAGAGGATGTGCAGGCGGTCGGTCGCCTCACTCTGCTCGCCGAAGCACGACAGTTGCATGACGAGAACGAAATCGAAGCGGCCGCCCAGCGTTATTACCGCTTTTTCCCCCAGTCGCGCGACTACCACCGGGCGCATGATTTCGATTTCTGGCGGCTGGAGCCGGTGCGCTGGCGTTTCATCGGCGGCTTCGGCGCCATTCACTGGCTCGACCAGGTGGCCCTGGCCAACCCCTTTGCGACAGACGGTAGTGAAGCGAGCATGGTCGAGCACATGAATGAAGATCACGCCAAGGCCATCGCCCATTACGTCGAACTGGCCGGCCTGCCGCAGCACGAACCGGCGCAGATGGTCGGTGTCGACAGTGAAGGCTTTCATCTACGCATCGGCCAGAGCCTGTACTGGCTGCCCTTTCCTGTAACCTGCAGCAATCCCGGCGCCGTGCGCCAGGCGCTGGTGCAACTGGCCAGAGCCGAGAGCTGGCCGGTCAATGGCGAGTCTTCAGCTTGAATTAAGCGCGAAACGCCATACTTAACCCCTACGGGAAGCCTGTCTTCCGCCAAGGACTCTTCGACCCATGCGCGCGTTTCTGTTCCTCTTTCTACTCTTTCCCATCATCGAGTTGGCTCTGCTGATCAAGGTTGGCAGCGCCATTGGCGTGCTGCCCACGCTGTTGCTGGTGATTGGCACTGCCATCCTCGGCAGCGTGCTGCTGCGCGTCGCCGGAGTCGCCACCGCCTGGCGCGCCCGCGAAAAACTCGCACGCGGCGAACTGCCCGAGCAGGAAATGCTCGAAGGCCTGCTGATTGCCGTCGGTGGCGGCCTGCTGCTGCTGCCAGGCTTCATCAGCGACATCTTCGGCGTGCTCTGCCTGTTCCCCTTCACCCGCCGCCTGCTGGTCGGCAAAATTCGTCGCCGCGCCCAGGAACAAGCCATGCGCCAGCGCGCCTTCTTCGATGACCAGGCCGCCCGCACCGGCAAGACCAACCCCAACGTGCTCGAAGGCGAGTACGAACGCC
>NZ_JAOCLK010000088.1:0-4644 GCF_029845265.1 Ectopseudomonas oleovorans | reverse complement strand
CACTAAGCAACCATCAGAAAATTTTGACTGTACGCCAAAAAATTCGCATCTACCAGCATCTAAACAGGCGTTGTTGATTATCATAAAACACTGACACTGTATTATATAATCGTGCTTTTGTGTTATTTTTTTAATATTTACTGATTACGTACTTGCTTAACCACTCAGTTGCGCTAGAATTAATAGACGCGAAATTTAAATCTCTAATTTTCCAACACTTAGTAAAACCTCGTTTGCCATCCCACTACCATTGTAGGAGCAAATCAGGAGACATAAAAAATTAGCGGTAGCGTGCCTGGCCCTCTAGATAAGTATTGGAGACTGTAATGAAGTTTGAAAAGTCACAGACAGCAATCGACCACCTGACTCCCGAGCAACACCGAATTACCCAGGAGGCGGGCACCGAAAGGCCCTTCACGGGCGAGTACAACGACAACAAGGAGCCTGGCATCTACGTCGACATAGTGTCGGGAGAGCCACTGTTCGCTTCGACGGACAAGTTCGATTCGGGTACTGGCTGGCCCAGCTTCACCAAGCCGATCGTTTCGGCAAACGTGAACGAGGTGCGGGACAGCGCACACGGCATGGTCCGGACGGAGGTCAGGTCAGTACACGCAGACAGTCATCTCGGCCATGTGTTCCCCGATGGTCCTTCCGACCGCGGCGGTCTGCGGTACTGCATCAACTCAGCGTCCCTTCGCTTCATCCCGCGCGACGAGATGGAGTCCGAGGGATACGGTGAATATCTCGATCAAGTAGAGGAGGCTTAACATGCATCAGCGCGCTGTTCTCGCAGGAGGATGTTTCTGGGGCATGCAGGATCTGATCCGCAAGCGGCCCGGCATCATCTCGACCCGTGTGGGTTACACGGGCGGCGATATTCCGAACGCCACGTATCGTAATCACGGCACGCATGCCGAGGGGATCGAGATTGTCTTCGACCCGACAGTGACGAGCTACCGGAACATCCTGGAATTCTTCTTCCAGATCCACGATCCGACGACGCTGAACCGCCAGGGCAATGATCGTGGGCTCTCCTACCGGTCGGGCATCTATTATGTCGACGAGGAGCAGAAGCGCGTCGCCGAGGATACGATCGCCGATGTGGATGCCTCGGGGCTGTGGGATGGCAAAGTGGTGACCGAGGTCCAGCCGGTCGGCGAGTTCTGGGAGGCCGAGCCCGATCACCAGGATTATCTGGAGAAGCGCCCGGGCGGCTACACCTGCCACTTCGTCCGTCCCGGCTGGGTGCTTCCGAAGCGCCAAAAGGTTGACGACGTACAGCCAGCGGCCGGGACCGCGGCGGAATAGGCTTCACTGCCGTTGCCACTGCGCCGGTCCGGTCCGCAATCTTCGTGACCGCGTCGTTCAGCGACGCGGTCATCGAACCCTACTTCAGAGTGACGGCTCGTTCCAGTCAGTCGCCATCGCAACACCAGGATCGCAGATTTATGCCAGACCTCTCGTCCTTTCCGATCACGCAGCGCTGGCCGGCATCTCATCCCGATCGCCTGCAACTCTACGCAGCCCCTACGCCCAATGGCGTCAAGGTCTCGATCATGCTTGAGGAGACTGGCCTGGCGTACGAGCCCCACCTGATCGACATCTCGAACAACGAGTCGAAGGATCCGGCGTTCGTGTCGCTGAACCCGAACGGACGCATACCGGCGATCATCGATCCGGCTGGCCCTGACGGTAGACCCATCGCCTTATGGGAATCCGGTGCGATCCTCCTCTATCTGGCCGACAAGACGGGTCAGTTCATCTCCACCGAACCAGGCCAGCGTTACGAGACCCTAGCGTGGGTGTTCTTTCAGATGTCGGCCATCGGGCCGATGTTCGGTCAGCTCGGCTTCTTCCTGCGATTTGGCGGCAAGGACTATGAGGACAAGCGGCCGCAACAGCGCTTTATCGACGAATCCACGCGTCTGCTGGGGATTCTGGATCGCCGGCTGGAAGGCCGCGACTGGATCGTCGACGACTATTCGATCGCGGACATCGCGACGCTCGGCTGGGTGAATGCGCTGGTGGAATTCTACGCTGCGGGTGACATCCTTGGCCTCAGCAGCTTTTCGAACGTCCGCGCATGGCTTGGACGCGGGCTGGCTCGACCGGCCGTCCAGCGTGGCCTCCACATTCCCGCGAGGCCAGCATGAGCATCATCGCCGCCTATTATTACAACGAAGGCAAGCGAGTTCGCGAAATCGCGCTCGATGAGCACGTCAAGTTGGGCGAGAGTCGCTCGGGCTTCTGCTGGATCGCGCTTAGCGAACCCACCCCCGAGGAACTACTCGCGATCCAAAGGACATATAATCTTCATCCGTTGGCGATCGACAACGCGATGCACCCGCTGTGCCCGCCCAAGCTCGAGGTCTACAACGATGAGTTGTACGTCGTCGCGCAGACCGCCGAGCTGGTCGGCGACCGGATCAGCTACGGCAAGATGGCGATCTTCACCGGTCACAATCACCTTATCACCGTGCGGCACGGCAATGCCGGAGCGCTGGGCAAACTTCGGGAGCAACTCGAGGCATCGCCGACGCAGTTCGGCAAGGGTGTCGACTATGTGCTGCACGCGATCTTGCATCGCGTGGTCGACCAGTATCTGCCCATCTTCGAAATGATCGAGGACGACGTCCTGGCGATGGAGCGACGGTCGCTGCACGATTTCCTCGGGCCAGAAGAGGTGGCGCGAATCTTCGAACTAAGGTCCGAACTCACGCGGTTCCAGCGCACGCTCGGGGCTATGGCCGAGCTGGTGCGAAAGCTCGTTCGCGGCCACTTTCCCTGCATCAGCGCCGAAATGACACCATATTTCCACGACGTCGCGGACCATGTCCACCGCGTGCAGTCCATGGTCGACGGCCTCCTGCTTGTCCTGTCCACGGTCTTTGAGGCCAGCAGCCTTCTTGAAGCGCAAAGGACGGGGGTGATCACCCGCCAGCTGGCGGCTTGGGCGGCAATACTGGCAGTCCCGACGGCGATCGCTGGAATATACGGCATGAACTTTAAGCACATGCCGGAGCTGGACACGGCCTACGGATACTTTGTCGTGCTCGGAGTGATAGCGATATCGTGCGTTTTCCTATTTGTGCGCTTCAAGAAGGCTAAGTGGCTGTGAATACTGCCCATCGTTTTCTTCGCCGTCATCTGACGGTTACAGCGGGCCTTATACGGAAGCTTGTCCAATCCAACTCAAGATGAAGGTGCGTCCATGACATAGCAGCTGACCGACGCTCTACAAGCAGTTCAGTCCTTCATCGCCAAGGGCTAAGACCGCGAATAGCGCGTCAAGGACAGCAATCTCGTCGATCTCGAGCCAGGATCAACCATCGGTCCGTGCGGCATCTGCGTCGACGCGGCGTTTCGCCTCGGAAGCGGTGATGATGGCGATAACGCCTCCACCCTCTACGCGATCACCGATCCGGCGACCGAGCATAAGGGCCTGTTGATCGACGTGTTCGATGAAATCTGCTACCGCGACCCAGTTCAAGAGTCGGGACCTCAATGTAGAAGAAGTTGACTAACGAGCATTCGCGTCATCCGATCAAGCAAGCTGGAGACATTTATGAAAGCCATTGGTTACAAGGTTCCGGGACCCATCGCCGCGGATGCCGCGCTGGTCGACATCAATCTGCCTCGGCCTGTCGCTGCAGGATACGATATCCTGGTTGAGGTGAAGGCCGTCTCGGTCAACCCGGTCGACTACAAGGTCCGCAACAGCACGCCGCCGGCAGATGGCGATTGGAAGGTGCTGGGATGGGATGCCGCCGGGATTGTGCGCGAGGTCGGCCCCGACGTCACGCAGTTCGAGTTAGGCGACGAGGTCTATTATGCCGGATCGATCACACGGCCCGGTACCAATGCGGAGTTCCATCTCGTCGACGCCCGGATTGTCGGTCACAAACCTGCGTCGCTCTCCTGGGCGGAAGCGGCGGCGCTGCCGCTGACGACGTTGACGGCCTGGGAGGCGATGTTCGACCGCCTGGACGTGGCGAAGCCCGTACCCGGTGCGGCGGAGGCGATCCTCATCATCGGTGGCGCGGGCGGGGTTGGGTCGATCGCCGTCCAGATCGCGCGACAGCGCACGGACCTCACCGTCATCGCCACAGCCTCTCGACCGGAAACCCAAGAGTGGGTAAGAGGGCTTGGAGCTCACCACGTCATCGACCATTCTCGTCCGCTCGCGCCACAGATCGCCGAACTCGGCATCGGTGCTCCCGCTTTCGTCTTTTCGACCACACATACCGAGCAACATGTCGCCGACATCGCCGAACTGATCGCCCCACAAGGACGGTTCGGACTGATCGACGATCCCAAGGCATTCGATATCATGGTTTTCAAGCGCAAGGCGGTGTCGATCCACCACGAGCTGATGTTCACGCGGTCGATCTACGGCACGCCCGACATGAATGAGCAGGGCGAGATTCTGGATGCGATGGCAGCGCTGGTTGACGACGGCAAAATCCGCACGACGCTGACCCGGCGACTGTCGCCGATCAATGCCGCCAATCTGAAGACGGTGCATGCACTGATCGAAAGTGGCGCGGCTAAAGGCAAGATCGTCCTCGAAGGCTTCTAACGACCGCGATCGCCAAACATCTTGTCCAACCTCAAAAAGCCGAACGGGTTATGCCCCAGCGA
>NZ_JAOCLK010000087.1:0-4709 GCF_029845265.1 Ectopseudomonas oleovorans | reverse complement strand
GCGCGTCAAGCTTATATTTCAATTTTCTTTGGATTCTCTCGAAAAAGGACGCCCGCTCTCTGCAATGCGCCCGCGACAGCGGAGAGACGCATCAGCAGCAACGCGCCACCGATCAACGCGTAAGCGAGCCACTCCCCCAGATCAGCCCGCACCACCCAGAGCATGTGCAACAAAGCCAGCAGCAGGATGGCGTAAACCAGGCGATGCAGCGTCTTCCACTTACGACCCAGTTTTCTGATGCTGAAACGGTTGGAGGTAACGGCCAGAGCCAGCAAGCCAACAAAAGCTAATGCACCCACAATGATGTACGGGCGCTCGGAAAGATCGCGAAGCACTAGATCCAGACGCAACCCGGCGATAAACAGCACATAGCCGGACAGGTGCAGCGTCACGTAGGCAAAGCACCACAGTCCCAGCTGTCGTCGCACGGCAATCCACCCACCCCAACGCGTCAACTGCTGCAGCGGCGTCATTGCCAAGGTGATCAACAGAAGGATCAGAGCACCGAGCCCCAGGTTATCCACCAGCACCTTACCGGGGTCAGGCCCCAGCAAATTGAAGACGGCGCAGTACAGCCAATACAGCGGCGGTACCGATGCAGCCAGGAATACGCCGACGCGCCAGAGCCTGTAGCGCATCAGTAGTACCTCGACAGATCCATGCCCGCATAGAGGTCAGCGACCTCCTCGTAGCCATTGAACATCCGTGTATCGATCACATTGGGGCTGAACAACCTGCTAGGCAGACGCCGCTCGGTTGCTTGAGACCAGCGCGGATGATCCACCTGCGGGTTGACGTTGGCATAGAAGCCGTACTCGTTCGGCGCAATGCGCTCCCAGGTAGTTTTAGGCGCCTCGCTCACCAGGCTGATGCGTACGATGGATTTGATGCTTTTGAAACCATATTTCCAGGGCACCACCAGACGCAAGGGAGCGCCGTTCTGGTTCGGCAGCACTCGGCCGTACATGCCGACAGCCATGAAGGCCAACGGATGCATGGCCTCGTCCAGACGTAAGCCTTCCACATAAGGCCAATCGATCAGAGAGAACCCCGAGCGCTGGCCCGGCATGCGCTCACGATCGACCAGCGTCTCGAAACGTACATAGCGCGCCGACAAAGTGGGCTCGACCTGCTTGAGCAGATCAGCCAACGGAAAGCCCAGCCAGGGAATGACCATGGACCAGGCCTCGACGCAGCGCAGCCTGTAGATGCGCTCTTCAAATGCATGCGGTTTGACCAGATCCTCGATGGAGTAGCGCCCTGGCTTGCTCACTTCGCCATCGACCATCACCGTCCAGGGCTCGACCTGTAGCTTGCCGGCATTGGCTGCCGGATCACCCTTGCCTGTGCCGAACTCATAGAAGTTGTTGTAATGCGTGGCGTCCCTGAAAGGCGTGATGCTTTCACCTTCAGCGGTTATCGCCTGCCAGCGCGCTGCTGCCAGCTTCTCTTGAAACCAGCCCGGAGGCTTCGACGGCTCGACATCCGCGTAGACACCTGCAGCGTAAGCACTGGCCAGCCCCGGCATGGCAGCCATGGCCGCCAATGCCAGCGAGCCCTGCATTAGCTTGCGGCGGGAGAGATAAACCGACTCGGGGGTGACTTCGGACTCCAGGGCCCGAGAGGAAGGGGGAACTCGGATGAGCATGGCGACTCCGCGACTACAGTTCTAGAAGCGAACTGTAGACCACGGAACGCGGAAGAAATTACAGCATCACGCCGATTTACGACGGCGTAATTGCAACAGGTACTGAATAGGCCCAGAAAACGCGTAGGCAAGGAAGATCAGAAGCAGGATACGGGGCGGATCGCTGAATACCACCGCAAACCCCAGCACAACGGCAAGAATGGCCACGAACGGCACGCGCCCCTTCAGATCCAGATCCTTGAAGCTGTAGTACTTGATATTGCTGACCATCAGGCAACCTGCAGCCGCCACCAGCAACGCCACGGCGAAGGACATGTTCGAGCCCTTGATGCCGAAGTCACTGAACGCCCAAACGGTCCCGGCAACCACACCGGCCGCAGCCGGACTGGCCAGACCGATGAAATAGCGCTTATCGACACTACCGATCTGCGTATTGAACCGGGCCAGACGCAACGCCGCCCCGGCAACATAGATGAAGGCGACCATCCAGCCCACCTTTCCCATGCTGCCCAGCGCCCATTCGAATGCGAGCAGAGCCGGCGCCACACCGAAGGCGACCATGTCGGAAAGCGAGTCATACTCGGCACCGAATGCGCTTTGTGTATTGGTCAGGCGCGCCACACGCCCATCCAGGCTATCGAGCACCATGGCCACGAACACAGCGGCAGCAGCTACGTAGAAGTTGCCGTTCATCGCGTTGATGATGGAATAGAAACCGGCGAACAGGTTGGCCGTGGTGAACAGATTGGGCAGCAGGTAGATGCCACGATGGCGCACCTTGCGCCCTTCCGCGTCCTGCCCTTCCTCTATGTGCTCGTCGATCGGCAGCAGGCTTTCCAGATTGTCGCCAGCCGGCTTTTGATCCTCGGGACCTTCACTCATGAACAGCACCTTGCAACGGGTTTGACGAATTTCAACCGGGACGACTGAACTCAGTTCGTCTTCCGGTGAGCTGGCTTTATACCAGAAGCCTCGCCCCAGAATGAAAAAACGCGGCATAAAGCCGCGTTCTTTCGCACATCGCAGACCTTAGTTCTTGGCCTTGTCGACGATCTTGTTGGCAGCGATCCACGGCATCATCGAGCGCAGCTGCTCGCCGATGACTTCGATACCATGAGCGGCGTTGTTACGACGCTTGGCGGTCATCGACGGGTAGCCAGTGGCGCCTTCGCTGATGAACATCTTGGCGTACTCGCCGTCCTGGATACGCTTGAGGGCGTTGCGCATGGCCTGACGGGATTCGGCGTTGATCACTTCCGGACCGGTCACGTACTCGCCGTACTCGGCGTTGTTGGAGATCGAGTAGTTCATGTTGGCGATGCCGCCTTCGTACATGAGGTCAACGATCAGCTTCAGTTCGTGCAGGCACTCGAAATAGGCCATTTCCGGCGCGTAGCCAGCTTCGACCAGGGTTTCGAAACCGGCCTTGACCAGCTCGACGGTGCCGCCGCAGAGAACGGCCTGCTCACCGAACAGGTCGGTTTCGGTCTCGTCCTTGAAGGTGGTTTCGATGATGCCGGTACGACCACCGCCAACGCCCGAGGCGTAGGACAGGGCGACGTTCTTGGCATTGCCGGAGGCGTCCTGGTAAACCGCGATCAGGTCAGGAATGCCGCCGCCTTTGACGAACTCGGTACGTACAGTGTGGCCCGGAGCCTTCGGCGCGATCATGATCACGTCGAGGTCGGCACGCGGTACGACCTGGTTGTAGTGGATGGCGAAGCCGTGGGAAAAGGCCAGGGTAGCGCCCTTCTTGATGTTCGGCTCGATCTCGTTCTTGTACAGCTGGCCCTGGAACTCGTCCGGGGTCAGGATCATGACCAGATCGGCAGCAGCAACGGCAGTGGCAACGTCAGCCACTTTCAGGCCATGGGCTTCGGCCTTGGCCACGGTCGCGGAACCTTTACGCAGACCCACGGTGACGTCAACGCCGGAATCCTTCAGGTTGCAAGCCTGGGCGTGGCCCTGGGAGCCATAACCGATGATGGCGACTTTCTTGCCCTGGATGATGGAGAGGTCGCAATCTTTGTCGTAATAAACTTTCATGTTGTGGGCTCTTTTCAATCGAAAGGGATGGGTGCGAAGCACCGCGACGAGGACACCTTAAGTGATCCACACCATTGCGTAAAATGATATATTTGCAACACAACATGCCGATTTGTGAAATATAGATGGACAGCCATTCCCTCAGGCTTTTTCTCGCCCTGGCCGACAATCTGCACTTCGGCCGCACCAGTCGCGAACAGCATGTCAGCCCGTCCGCGCTCAGCCGCAGCATCAAGCAGCTCGAAGATGAACTCGGCGCCGCCCTGTTCGTGCGCGACAACCGCTCGGTGCGCCTGACGCGCGAAGGCCAGCAGTTTCGCGAATACGCCAGCGAGGTCATCAATGGCTGGCAGGCAATACGGCAGACCTTCATGCAGGATCAGCTCAACCTGCACGGCGAACTGTCGCTGTACTGCTCGGTCACAGCCAGCTACAGCTTCCTTTATGACATCCTCAGCAGCTTCCGCCAGGACTACCCACGCATCGAAATGAAACTGCACACTGGCGACCCGGCGAAAGCCGTCGAGCGCGTACAGCAAGGCCTGGAAGATCTGGCCATTGGCGCCCTGCCCGACAGCCTGCCCAACGGTGTGGTGTTCCAGTCGATCACCCGCTCTGAATTGCGCTTTATCGGCCCGCAAGCACCACAGCTATTGAACGAGGAACAACTCAAGCATCCGGGCGCGGAAAGCTGGAAGGACGTGCCGATGATTCTGTCCGAAGAAGGCCTGGCCCGCACGCGCACCGACCGCTGGCTGAAACATCACAACATCAAGCCACGTATCTATGCCCAGGTGAGCGGCAACGAAGCCATCGTCAGCATGGTCAGCCTGGGCTTCGGCATCGGCGTGGTGCCGCAGATCGTCCTGGACAACAGCCCGCTGACCGCCCGCATCCGAATCTACGATATCCAGCCACCGCTCACCGCTTATGACATTGGCCTGTTCGCACTGGAAAAACGCCTCAAGGACCCGCTGATCGCCGCTTTCTGGAATCGCCAACGCTGAATTTCGGG
>NZ_JAOCLK010000086.1:0-4961 GCF_029845265.1 Ectopseudomonas oleovorans | reverse complement strand
ATATACCCCGGATGCACTCCGGGAGAGCTCACACGCAATCCTCGAACAATGACAATCGATGCGCGAAGCGCCCAATAGAAAGGAAAGCTGCCATGACCCAAACCGCCTTTATCGGCCTCGGCCACATGGGCCTGCCCATGGCCCGTAACCTGCTCAGGGCGGGCTATCCGCTGACAGTCTTCGACCTGGTGCGCAGCGCCGTCGACACGCTGGCTGGCGAAGGTGCCGTGGCGGCCGATAGCGCAACCGACGCCATCGATCAGGCACAGGTAGTGATCAGCATGTTGCCGGCCAGCCGTCATGTGGAAGGCTTGTACCTGGGCGATGAGGGCCTGCTTGCGCGGCTGCCCGCTGGCACGCTGGTGATCGAGTGCTCGACCATCGCCCCGGAGTCCGCGCGCAAGGTGCACGCCGCCGCCCGCGAGCGCGGTATCGCTCTGCTCGATGCACCAGTATCCGGCGGCACGGCTGGCGCTGCTGCCGGCACCCTGACCTTCATGGTCGGCGGCGAAGCCCAAGCACTGGAGAAAGCCCGGCCGATCCTCGCCGCCATGGGCAAGAACATCTTCCACGCCGGGCCGGACGGCGCCGGCCAGGTGGCCAAGGTGTGCAACAACCAGGTGCTCGCCGTGCAGATGATCGCCACTGCCGAAGCCATGGCCATGGGCGTGGCCAACGGCCTGGAGCCGGCGGTACTGGCCGAGATCATGCGGCAGAGCTCGGGTGGCAACTGGACGCTGGAGAAATACAACCCCTGGCCCGGGGTGATGGAGAACGCCCCGGCCTCCAAGGGCTACAGCGGCGGTTTCATGGCCGAGCTGATGGCCAAGGACCTCGGCCTGGCCCAGGAAACCGCCAGCCACAGTGGCAACAGCACACCGATGGGTGCCTTGGCACTACAGCTCTACCGCCTGCTGCTCAAACAGGGCAAGGGCAAGCAGGACTTCTCGGTGGTGCAGCAATTATTCGTGGAATAGAGTCCTGTAGGAGCCAGCTTGCTGGCGGTGTCTCGAACGGATCGCCGGCAAGCCGGCTCCTACAGGAATTGCCACACCCCAGCTGCTCGGCCTCACAGTTCAACGCAAGCGTTGTAGATGGAGCATGCCGAACAGCAGTACCTGCAGGCGTTGCCACCATTGCGCGGGCAACCCCTGCAGACGCGCGCGAAACAGCAACAGCTCACCGACGTGCGCCAGCAATAGCAGCAGCGCAGCCCAGTTGACCCAACCGCCAAGCGGGGTGGCGAAGGGGTAGAGCAGATTGAGCAGCGCCACCAGCCAGAACATGGCCAGGGCGCCTTTGGCGAAAGACAGCAGGTTCATCGTGAGCCTCCGAATGGACGAACCTGAAGTGTGACCGGGCGGTTGGCAGGAGACCGCCCTTCTTTCGATGGGAACGCCCTGTAGGAGCCGCGCCCCGCGGCGAATGGCAAACACAACGCCGATCTTGCCGCTTCGAACCGAGGGCTAACGCAGGGTCAGGCCGAAGGCTTCGTCGCTGAAGTCGAAGCAATTGAGGAAGCGACGGATCTCCAGCAGGTTGCCGTCGACCTTCACGTCGCCGAGCAGCGCGCCCTTGACCAGGCCACCCTCACCAGTCAACAGGGTTTCCATGAAGCGCTTGTCCATGCTCAGGCGCAACGCGGTGCCTTCGGGAATGCCCCTGTGCAGCTGCGCGACACCGCGCCGAACCTCCAGCGCCCATTGCTCGTCCACGTCGGGGAAGCTGAAGCCCAGGGTCAACTCGACATCGCCGGCCTTCTCCGGATCAATGCGACTCACCCAGTTCTGCAGGAAACTCTGCGGGGTGAAGCTGCGCACCATGTCCGGTGAGAGAAAGACCTTGCGCATCTCCACCGAGCGCTGGCGAATGACGTCGCCGTCGAGCTTGCCCTCCAGTTCCATGGCGCTCATCAGGTACCAGTTGCGCCAGTTGATGTTCATGCTGGCATAGCCCAATTTGCGGAAGCTGCGCGCCTTGATCTCGCGCGCCAGCATGTCTTCGTGGTCGACGCGAATGGCATAGCCGGACAATTCGGCAGCCCACTGGTAGTCGCCCTTGAGGTAGGCATTGCCGGCTTCCAGCAGCAGTTTTTCACGGCCGCCGGAGAGGGCGATCAGGCGCTCGGCCTGCTGCAGTGGCGGCGTCGGATCAAGGTCCACCGGGTCACCCTGGAACCAGCCCAGGTAACCGTTGTAGATCTGCCGCACGCTGTGCTTCACCGTGCCGTAGTACTCGCGCAGGTAGGGCGTGTAGCCGGCCAGATGCGGCGGCAGTTTGACCTTCTCCACCAACTCATCGGGCGTCAGTCCCTTGTTCATCCAACGCACGGTCTGGTCGTGAATGTAGGCGATGCCATCGCGGGTCATGCGCAGCACTTCCTCGACCTTGTCCTGGCCGCTGACGGGCCGACCATGCAGCGGCACCATATGCTCGGCCTGGTAGGCGCGCAGCTTGTCCAGGCTCTCGACCCACTGCACCGGATCGCGGAACTTGGTGCCGCGCAGCGTGTGGATGTTCGGCAGTGTCGGGCCCTGATCAACCTCGGCGCTGATCAGCACACGGTTGGCCGGCAGATACAGAGTGATCTCGTCCGGCGCCTCGCTCGGCACGTGTAAAAACTGCACATCGAGGCCGGCGATAGTGGTGTCCAGGCGCTCGTCAAAGGTCACGGTTGGCGCGATGAAGGACGACGGCTCGGGCCTGACCAACGGGCCGATGCCACCGTTCATACCCTCCTGATCGCTGGCCGGCAGGAAGGAACCGAAGCTGTACGCCGAACGCACGCCGAGAATCGGTCCGACCAGCGCGCCCTGCGCCACCACATTCTGCAACAGGGTCTCATGGGCGAAGATCTGCACCTCGCCGCGCTCCACCTGCTCGCGGCTGACGAACGCCTGCACACCGTTGATGTGATCCGGATGAAAGTGGGTGTAGACCACCGCCTTGACCGGCTTGTCGGTGAGCTTGCGGAACTCGGCCATGATCTTGCGCGACTCGCTGACCGACTCGCCGGTGTCGACGATGATCAATCCCTGCGGCGCCTCGATCATCACCACGTTGCCCAATTGCCAGCCGACCGCCGAATAGACGTTGTCGGCGACGCGGTAGAGCTGCTGGGCGAACACCTTGGTGTGGGCAGCCAGTTCGGCGTTGATACTGGCCTCGATACGCTCGGCTGGCAGCTCGGCATAGGCGCTCAATGGCAGGGCGGCGGCCAGCAACAGGCCGCTGAAGCGAGAGAATGGGCTCATGGTGTTGGAAGGTCTTGTTGTTGGAGTACTGGCAGGTTGGCAAAGGCCGACCGATAATTCCAATGCATTCGAATAGAAAAACTAATGCAGGAAGCGCATGAACGACCTACGCCAGCTCCGCCACTTCGTCGCCCTCGCCGAACATCAACATTTCGCCCGCGCGGCAGCGGCCGTGCACCTCAGCCAGCCGGCGCTTAGCCGCAGCATCCAGGCACTGGAAAGCCAGCTCGGCTGCACCCTGGTGGACCGCCACAGCCGTGGCGTCAACCTCACCGCCCATGGCCGCCTGGTGCTGGAGCACGCACGCCGCCTGCTTGCCGGTAGCCTGGCGCTGAGCAATGCGGTCAATCAGCTGGGCAATCTGGAGGCCGGCGAACTGCGCCTAGGCGCCGGCCCCTACCCGGCCGCGCGCCTGATACCGCAGGCGCTCGGGCAGTTGTTGCAGCGTTATCCGCGGGTGCAGGTGAAACTGGACATCGCCAACTGGCTGGAACTGCGCGACAGCCTGCTGGACTCGGCCATCGAGCTGTTCGTCGCCGATATCCGCGAATTGCAGGACGACACTCAGTTGCACATCGAACCACTGCGCGTGCACGAGGGCGTGCTGTTCTGCCGCCCGGCTCATCCGCTGCTGCAGCGGCGCAACCTGCAGCTGCGTGACCTGCTCGACTTTCCCCTCGCCGGCACACAGCTGCCACAGGTGGTCGAGCGCAGCCTGGGTCAGGCCAGCGGGCGAGCGCAACCGTTGAGCGTGCAATGCGACAATTTCCTGGTGCTCAAGCGCCTGGTGGCCGACAGCGATGTGCTGAGCATGGCGCCCTGGGACGTGATCGCCGACGAACTTCACAGCGGTCAGCTTGCTCTGCTACCACTGTTGCCCCAGGGCCTGCATCAGCATTCGGCCTATGGCCTGGTCAGCCGCGCAGGCCACAGCCTGTCGCCAGCGGCGCAGGCCATGGTTACAGCGATTCGCCTGGTGGATGAACAGACGCCGCGCGCCGGGCACGCGGCGGATTGAGAGAGGCTTACCAGCGCCGCTCGCCGCTACGACGATGTTCGTTATTGCTGCGCCCGTTGGAGAAACGATGCTGCGTGTTGCGGCCTGCCTCCCAGCCGCGCTGAATCTGCCCGCCGCGATGCTCCTGACGACGCTGGTCGCGGCGATAGTCATGTCGCGGCTGCTGGTGCTTGTAGCTGTCGCGATAACGGCGATCGTAACCGTAGTGATGACGCGGCGGCGGCGCCGGTACGTAGCGCGGAGGAGCCGGGTAGTAATTATGCCGACGCTCCTCGTAGTAGTAGCGTGGCGGCGGGTAGTAATCGCGCCGGTAACCGTCGTGGTAACGGTAGCCATGGCCGTTGTGATAACCACGGTCGTAGCCATCGCCATAAACGGCGCAACCGGAAAGCATCAAGAGCAAGGCGGAAAACAGCATCTTGTAGGGCATGGCGGCCTCCTGTGACCGCTGGGACGACGCCGACCGATGTCGGCCTCCGGGATGGTGATCCCTGAGGCATCAGACAGCGCCGCCCGCAACAGGTGCGATTCATTTCGTCGGCTGTGACCGACGGCGCAAAACCACAAGCGCACAGGACAATCGGCCTGTCGCTGGCATGGCATTCGCTTGCTCAGCGCCGCGGAAAGCCGATCCATGCACAGGATCGTCAGTGGTAGCGAATCGTAATGGCCGACTAGGGTCTGTTGCT
>NZ_JAOCLK010000085.1:0-4982 GCF_029845265.1 Ectopseudomonas oleovorans | reverse complement strand
AAGACTGATAGTCAACTGATTATCAGCATCACAAAGCAACACTCGTTAATTCGAGAGTTACCTTTCATTAATTTGAAAGTTTTGCGATTGCTGAGCCAAGTTTAGGGTTTTCTCAAAACCCAAGCAGTATTGAACTGAAGAGTTTGATCATGGCTCAGATTGAACGCTGGCGGCAGGCCTAACACATGCAAGTCGAGCGGATGAAGGGAGCTTGCTCCCTGATTTAGCGGCGGACGGGTGAGTAATGCCTAGGAATCTGCCTGGTAGTGGGGGATAACGTTCCGAAAGGAACGCTAATACCGCATACGTCCTACGGGAGAAAGCAGGGGACCTTCGGGCCTTGCGCTATCAGATGAGCCTAGGTCGGATTAGCTAGTTGGTGAGGTAATGGCTCACCAAGGCGACGATCCGTAACTGGTCTGAGAGGATGATCAGTCACACTGGAACTGAGACACGGTCCAGACTCCTACGGGAGGCAGCAGTGGGGAATATTGGACAATGGGCGAAAGCCTGATCCAGCCATGCCGCGTGTGTGAAGAAGGTCTTCGGATTGTAAAGCACTTTAAGTTGGGAGGAAGGGCAGTAAGCTAATACCTTGCTGTTTTGACGTTACCGACAGAATAAGCACCGGCTAACTTCGTGCCAGCAGCCGCGGTAATACGAAGGGTGCAAGCGTTAATCGGAATTACTGGGCGTAAAGCGCGCGTAGGTGGTTCGTTAAGTTGGATGTGAAAGCCCCGGGCTCAACCTGGGAACTGCATCCAAAACTGGCGAGCTAGAGTACGGTAGAGGGTGGTGGAATTTCCTGTGTAGCGGTGAAATGCGTAGATATAGGAAGGAACACCAGTGGCGAAGGCGACCACCTGGACTGATACTGACACTGAGGTGCGAAAGCGTGGGGAGCAAACAGGATTAGATACCCTGGTAGTCCACGCCGTAAACGATGTCAACTAGCCGTTGGGTTCCTTGAGAACTTAGTGGCGCAGCTAACGCATTAAGTTGACCGCCTGGGGAGTACGGCCGCAAGGTTAAAACTCAAATGAATTGACGGGGGCCCGCACAAGCGGTGGAGCATGTGGTTTAATTCGAAGCAACGCGAAGAACCTTACCTGGCCTTGACATGCTGAGAACTTTCCAGAGATGGATTGGTGCCTTCGGGAACTCAGACACAGGTGCTGCATGGCTGTCGTCAGCTCGTGTCGTGAGATGTTGGGTTAAGTCCCGTAACGAGCGCAACCCTTGTCCTTAGTTACCAGCACGTAATGGTGGGCACTCTAAGGAGACTGCCGGTGACAAACCGGAGGAAGGTGGGGATGACGTCAAGTCATCATGGCCCTTACGGCCAGGGCTACACACGTGCTACAATGGTCGGTACAAAGGGTTGCCAAGCCGCGAGGTGGAGCTAATCCCATAAAACCGATCGTAGTCCGGATCGCAGTCTGCAACTCGACTGCGTGAAGTCGGAATCGCTAGTAATCGTGAATCAGAATGTCACGGTGAATACGTTCCCGGGCCTTGTACACACCGCCCGTCACACCATGGGAGTGGGTTGCTCCAGAAGTAGCTAGTCTAACCTTCGGGGGGACGGTTACCACGGAGTGATTCATGACTGGGGTGAAGTCGTAACAAGGTAGCCGTAGGGGAACCTGCGGCTGGATCACCTCCTTAATCGAAGACATCAGCTTCTTCATAAGTATCCACACGAATTGCTTGATTCATAGTCGAAGACGATGCTGTAACGCGACCCTGTTATAGGTCTGTAGCTCAGTTGGTTAGAGCGCACCCCTGATAAGGGTGAGGTCGGCAGTTCAAATCTGCCCAGACCTACCAATTGCTTGGTGCAGAAGAATACGGGGCCATAGCTCAGCTGGGAGAGCGCCTGCCTTGCACGCAGGAGGTCAGCGGTTCGATCCCGCTTGGCTCCACCACTCTCTCGTGTTGCGGTGAGTGTTAAAGAGTTCAGAAATGAGCGCTTCAGGTTTGTCCTGTTGAGTGCTGATTTCTGGTCTTTTGACCGGTACGAAAATCGTTCTTTAAAAATTTGGATATGTGATAGAAGTGACTGATTAATTGCTTTCACTGGCAATTGATCTGGTCAAGGTAAAATTTGTAGTTCTCAAGACGCAAATTTTCGGCGAATGTCGTCTTCACGATTGAGACAGTAACCAGATTGCTTGGGGTTATATGGTCAAGTGAAGAAGCGCATACGGTGGATGCCTTGGCAGTCAGAGGCGATGAAAGACGTGGTAGCCTGCGAAAAGCTTTGGGGAGTCGGCAAACAGACTGTGATCCAGAGATCTCTGAATGGGGGAACCCACCCGGCACAAGCCGGGTATCTTGTACTGAATCCATAGGTGCAAGAGGCGAACCAGGGGAACTGAAACATCTAAGTACCCTGAGGAAAAGAAATCAACCGAGATTCCCTAAGTAGTGGCGAGCGAACGGGGACTAGCCCTTAAGTTGATTTGAGTGTAGTGGAAGGCTCTGGAAAGTGCCGCCGTAGTGGGTGATAGCCCCGTACACGAAACGCTCTTATCAATGAAATCGAGTAGGACGGGGCACGAGAAACCTTGTCTGAACATGGGGGGACCATCCTCCAAGGCTAAATACTACTGACTGACCGATAGTGAACCAGTACCGTGAGGGAAAGGCGAAAAGAACCCCGGAGAGGGGAGTGAAATAGAACCTGAAACCGTATGCGTACAAGCAGTGGGAGCCTACTTTGTTGGGTGACTGCGTACCTTTTGTATAATGGGTCAGCGACTTATATTCAGTGGCGAGCTTAACCGAATAGGGGAGGCGTAGCGAAAGCGAGTCTTAATAGGGCGCTTTAGTCGCTGGGTATAGACCCGAAACCGGGCGATCTATCCATGGGCAGGTTGAAGGTTAGGTAACACTGACTGGAGGACCGAACCGACTACCGTTGAAAAGTTAGCGGATGACCTGTGGATCGGAGTGAAAGGCTAATCAAGCTCGGAGATAGCTGGTTCTCCTCGAAAGCTATTTAGGTAGCGCCTCGTGTATCACTGCTGGGGGTAGAGCACTGTTTCGGCTAGGGGGTCATCCCGACTTACCAAACCGATGCAAACTCCGAATACCAGCAAGTGTCAGCACGGGAGACACACGGCGGGTGCTAACGTCCGTCGTGAAAAGGGAAACAACCCAGACCGTCAGCTAAGGTCCCAAAGTTATGGTTAAGTGGGAAACGATGTGGGAAGGCTTAGACAGCTAGGAGGTTGGCTTAGAAGCAGCCATCCTTTAAAGAAAGCGTAATAGCTCACTAGTCGAGTCGGCCTGCGCGGAAGATGTAACGGGGCTCAAACCATACACCGAAGCTACGGGTTCATCCTTTGGATGAGCGGTAGAGGAGCGTTCTGTAAGCCTGTGAAGGTGAGTTGAGAAGCTTGCTGGAGGTATCAGAAGTGCGAATGCTGACATGAGTAACGACAATGCGAGTGAAAAACTCGCACGCCGAAAGACCAAGGTTTCCTGCGCAACGTTAATCGACGCAGGGTTAGTCGGCCCCTAAGGCGAGGCAGAAATGCGTAGTCGATGGGAAACGGGTTAATATTCCCGTACTTCTAGTTACTGCGATGGAGGGACGGAGAAGGCTAGGCCAGCACGGCGTTGGTTGTCCGTGTTTAAGGTGGTAGGCTGAGATCTTAGGTAAATCCGGGATCTTAAGGCCGAGAGCTGATGACGAGCGTTCTTTTAGAATGCGAAGTGGTTGATGCCATGCTTCCAGGAAAAGCTTCTAAGCTTCAGGTAACTAGGAACCGTACCCCAAACCGACACAGGTGGTTAGGTAGAGAATACCAAGGCGCTTGAGAGAACTCGGGTGAAGGAACTAGGCAAAATGGCACCGTAACTTCGGGAGAAGGTGCGCCGGTGAGGGTGAAGTATTTACTGCGTAAGCCCATGCCGGTCGAAGATACCAGGCCGCTGCGACTGTTTATTAAAAACACAGCACTCTGCAAACACGAAAGTGGACGTATAGGGTGTGACGCCTGCCCGGTGCCGGAAGGTTAATTGATGGGGTTAGCGCAAGCGAAGCTCTTGATCGAAGCCCCGGTAAACGGCGGCCGTAACTATAACGGTCCTAAGGTAGCGAAATTCCTTGTCGGGTAAGTTCCGACCTGCACGAATGGCGTAACGATGGCGGCGCTGTCTCCACCCGAGACTCAGTGAAATTGAAATCGCTGTGAAGATGCAGTGTATCCGCGGCTAGACGGAAAGACCCCGTGAACCTTTACTATAGCTTTGCACTGGACTTTGAGCTTGCTTGTGTAGGATAGGTGGGAGGCTTTGAAGTGGGGACGCCAGTTCTCATGGAGCCATCCTTGAAATACCACCCTGGCAACCTTGAGGTTCTAACTCTGGCCCGTCATCCGGGTCGAGGACAGTGTATGGTGGGTAGTTTGACTGGGGCGGTCTCCTCCCAAAGAGTAACGGAGGAGTACGAAGGTGCGCTCAGACCGGTCGGAAATCGGTCGTAGAGTATAAAGGCAAAAGCGCGCTTGACTGCGAGACAGACACGTCGAGCAGGTACGAAAGTAGGTCTTAGTGATCCGGTGGTTCTGTATGGAAGGGCCATCGCTCAACGGATAAAAGGTACTCCGGGGATAACAGGCTGATACCGCCCAAGAGTTCATATCGACGGCGGTGTTTGGCACCTCGATGTCGGCTCATCACATCCTGGGGCTGAAGCCGGTCCCAAGGGTATGGCTGTTCGCCATTTAAAGTGGTACGCGAGCTGGGTTTAGAACGTCGTGAGACAGTTCGGTCCCTATCTGCCGTGGACGTTTGAGATTTGAGAGGGGCTGACCTTAGTACGAGAGGACCGGGTTGGACGAACCTCTGGTGTTCCGGTTGTCACGCCAGTGGCATTGCCGGGTAGCTATGTTCGGAAAAGATAACCGCTGAAAGCATCTAAGCGGGAAACTTGCCTCAAGATGAGATCTCACTGGAGCCTTGAGCTCCCT
>NZ_JAOCLK010000084.1:0-5048 GCF_029845265.1 Ectopseudomonas oleovorans | reverse complement strand
ATCCTGCGCGGCTGAGAACTGCCCCGGCCAAGGCCGGGGCAGCGACCATCAGAGGATGCTCAGCGGGTATTCGACAAAGGCACGGATCTCGTTGAGATCCGGCCCTACGTCGGTGCTGGAGCGGTAGATGGAGTTACGCAGGCGCAGGTGCAGATCCTTGGCAGCGCCACTCTGGATGGTGTAGCCGATCTGGTTGAAGATCTCGCGCTCGGTGCCGTTGTTGTCGCTGCCGGTATCGATGTTGTCACCGCGTACGTAGGCGAACTTGTAGCGCAGACCCGGCACACCGTACTCGGCAAAATCCAGCTCGTAGCTGGCCTGCCAGGAGCGCTCGTCCTTCAGGTTGAAGTCCGAGTAGTATGAGTTTGCTAGGTAGATGCTGGAACCGCCATCACCGTAGTCATAAGCAAAGCCGGCATCGCCGCTGTTGCGCTGATGCGCTGATGCGCGACGATGAAGGCATGGGCGCCAATGCTGTACTTGGCCGCCAGGCTCCAGATGGTGTTGCGATCACCCTGGCCGTCACCGCCGAGATCCACCGCGGCCACCGAGCCGGTGTCGTACTTGGTGCGGTAGATGTTGAAGTCGAAATTGAGCGCCTGATCCGCTGCCAGCGCCAGATTGTAATTGACGTTGGCGTAGTAGCGTTTGTACATGTCCTCGAGATCGGCGTGATACGCCGCCAGGCTCAAATCGTCGCTGACGGCGTAACTGCCGCCGAGCACATCAATGCTCTTGAGGCGATTGGGGTCGCGTGCCGAGTCGCCCATCGGGCTGTCCGCGGTGAAGCGGCCTGCATTCAGCTCCAGGCCTTCGATCTCGTTGCTGGTGACCAGCGTGCCGGTGAACGACTGTGGCAGCAGACGGCTGTCGTCATGGGCCAGAACCGGCAGGGAAGGGAACTGGTTGCCGTACTTGATCACGGTATTGGAGACGCGCAGCTTCACCGCACCGCCAGCCTGGGACAGGTCGTCCACCGGGCGACCTTCGCTGTCGGTGTCGAAGAAGGCGCGATAGTTGCGGCCGCGACCGCTGTCGAGCTTGACCCCGAGCAGGCCGAAAGCATCGACGCCGAAGCCGACGGTGCCCTGAGTGAATCCGGACTCGAAGGTGGCGATGAAACCCTGCCCCCAGGTCTTGGCGTCGTTGGTGTTGTCCTTGTAGTCACGGTTGAAATAGGCGTTGCGCAGCAACAGATTGAGACTGGCGTCTTCGACGAAACCATTGGTTTCGGACTGACTGCTGGCGTGAGCCAACGGCCCGCCCAGCGCGAGACTGCAAGCCAGCGCGAGACAGTGCTTCTTGTGCATGGGGGCTCCGGTGTTGGTGTGCTGTTCTAAACGCGCCTTACATCGAGGTAAGGCCCGGCCCAGAGGGCGCGCTTAGAGTTATCAGCCTGTCTGCAGATGCACTATTCGAGCTGATCGATGATCACTATCAACGACTTCGATGCGGTGTTCGGGGGGATCGGCGATAGGCTTCTCCCCGATGAAGATTCCATAGGCGGCGGTTATTGCAACAATCCCGGAAGCCGTCGCCCTGGCTCCTCTTCATCTCCTTTGGTTAAGACTTCGGCCGCCTGGTTATCCAGCGGCCTTTTTTATTGGGCGCCAGGCAGAGCACATGCCGCGCATCAGGGACGGGAGGGAATGGCCGCCCCCGACTTGAACAACCGCGTGCGGATATCCTTGGCCAGCATCAGGAAGAGCAGGGCGAAACCCACGTAGCCATTGATCACGTAGACGATATTGATCAGGCGGTCGAAGGGGATGGCCAGGCCGACCACTGTGCCGATCACCGCGAGCAGCACCAGCAGGAGGCGGTGACGCGGGCTGTCTTCGTCCGGGGCGAAGCGCTTTACCGGTGTCCATAGCAGTGGGGCTGCGGTGGTGAAGATGGCGACGAAGACGATGAGCGAGAAGCCGAGAGCCAGCGACGGATGGATCTTGGCCACCAGTACCAGCGTGGGAATCTGCGTGCCGGCCACGTCGTCGAGATGGGCGGCCAGGCCCAGCATCAGGGCCAGCACAGCCAGGCTGAACAACACCGCGCCCAGCGTCGCACCCCAGCAGGCTTCTTTTCTGCTGGAAGCCGATTTGCCCAGGTTGGTCATGAACACTGCCAGCCACATCATGCAGAAGCCGACATAGGAGGCGCAGGCGATCAACCAGTCGCTGCTGGCTTGCAGGATAGCGCCGTCGTTTACCAGCGGCTCCAGCTTGGCTTCATAGTCCAGCAGCCCGGCAGGTGCCATTGCATAGCCGATGATGCCGATGACGATGGCCAGAACGCTCAACAGCGGGCCAATCGAGCCGATGATCGCCACTAGGCGCTTGAAGCCGAAGAACAGTGACACCAGGGTGAGGGCGCCCATTGTCACGCCGCCGACCCAGCTCGGCCAGCCGAATTGCTGATGCAGCGCGGCTCCCGCACCGGCGATCATCACCCAGAAGGACATGAACAGGAACACGACCGAGAAATAATCGAAGAAGTTGCCGATTAGCCTGCCGCAATAATACTGGTAAATACTTTTAGGCTCGGCGAACTGCTGTTCATGGCCGGCGCTGACGAAACTGACATTGACATAGACGAACAGCAGCAACATCAGGGCAATACTGGCGATACCGGCATAACCGTATGCAACGAAGTACTGCATGATTTCTTGTCCGGTGGTGAAACCAGAACCGACCAGCAGGGCGATCAATGATCCGCCTATCAAAATTACGCGTGTCAGACGCACTGGATTGTTGTTCTGAGTCATAGGTATTTCCCTTTTGTTGAGGCTGCCGTGTCGCAAGGCTTCGGCGCGGTATCCGAACTTAACATCCCGTTTTAGCGGTTCTTTCTGACTCGCTTTGGCATGAGATGGAAAAAACATTACGCCGGTCGTGTGGTTTTTAGTGCGGCTATAAGCGGCATGGATTCGTCTGTTTGCGACGCCCCGTTGAACTGGCGTTCCGAAATAATTCCGGATTTGCCGAGCGCGCGATAATCGGGAAGAATCCAGCTAGCAATGTCCTGGCTGGCTGCCAATGAAATGGAGAGGAGGGCATATGTACTCGAAAATACGAGCCAGCCCTGGCAACGGATACATCGATAGAAGGTTGAATATCCAAAAGCCGCATGCGCTACATGCGATTGCCGATAACAAATCCAATAAAACGTAGTTCGGATGAAGGTCTAGAAATTGTTACCCAGACGTAGTTTCAGCGAAGCCATGCAGGGGCAGAACCTGCGCTTCATGGAGGACAGGAAAAAACCGCCCCAGCAGGCTCGGGTAGGTTTTCTGTTGCTCGAGCATTTCTCCTTGCCGGCCTACACCCAAGCACTCGACACCATGGTCACGGCCAACCTGATCAATCCTGACTGCTTCGCGACCGAGTCCTTCAGCCTGAGTGGCGAGTCGGTCACCAGCGACCTGGGGCTGGTGATCTGTCCCGACGCACAATTGCAACTGCCGCATCTGGCGCAGATGGATCTCCTGGTGGTCTGCGGCGGCCTGCGCACGCCGCTGAAGGCTTCGCCTGCGCTGAGCGCCTTGCTGCACGCGGCCGACAAGCAGGCCGTGGAACTGGCCGGACTGTGGAACGGCGCCTGGTTCCTGGGGCAGGCCGGGCTGCTGGATGGGCACAAGTGCGCGATCCATCCGGAGAATCGCGCCGTACTGGCCGAGATCGCCAAGAACAGCCAGGTGACCAGCGAGAGCTACATGGTCGATGGCAACCGGCTGACGGCCGCCAGCCCCAATGGCGCCTTCCACATGGTGATGGACTGGATCCGCAAACGCCATGGTCGCGAGCTGGCCGATGGCATCGTCGACATTCTGGCCTTCGAAGAGTCGCGCTACCGCCGCGCACGGCCGGCGCTGCACGAGAAAATGAGCGAGCCGTTGCGCAACGTGGTGCAACTGATGAGCGCCAATATCGAAGAGCCGCTGAGCCTGAGCCAGATCGCCCAGTACGTCGGACGCTCCAGACGGCAGATCGAGCGGCTGTTCCAGGAACAGATGGCCACCACGCCAGTGCGTTATTACCTGGAGCTGCGCCTGACCGAAGGGCGACGTCTGCTGCAGCATGCCGATCTGCCGATTCTCGACGTGTCGCTGGCTTGCGGGTTCGTCTCGCCGAGTCATTTCAGCAAATGCTACGCAGCGTTCTATGGCTATTCGCCATCGAAGGAAATGCGCTTAGGCAACGTCCGCTCGCCAAAACCCATGACCCCTGATGCCAGTGCTTAGAGGCATCGGCGTCCATTCGCATAATATATATTATGTTAAATTACATATAGGTGAGATGGACCTCTCACCTTGTGACCTTGTGATCGGGTGAATTTGAAACAGAAAGCACCTGAACACCTCTCTCGTGAGCGGTTTGGAAGCAAAATTTGAAACTTCATCTTCTGTGAATCGACAAATTTGAGACTCCAAGGAGACACCTTCAGGGTATGACACACGGGCCGCGTGGATGCGAACTGCTCTTTGACAGCATTGGAAAGCAATGTGGGGCTCCACCTGCTTGTTGGAAGTCAATTTGGAACTTTGCTCCTGGTCTCTTCTATGAATAGTAACGGCTTGAAGTAGAGAAGCCTGAGTCGACATCCGTATCGTACAGGGTTGCGCTTGCTAGGTAGCGCATTCTCCCCGATCAAACACCCCTCCTTCGGGCTCCTTGTATGCAGTATCTAAGTGACACATGCATACAGCAACTGATCGGCTTTTTAGGCAGCGCCGGGCGCTCTAGAATCTGGTTTATAGTCGATTATAAAGTGATTATAGAGCGATTATAGAATTCGCTTTTGGTGCCTGATTGGGCCTGCTCGAAGCAGGCAGCCCCTGCATCTCGCCTAAGCAACAGTATGTTTGACCAGGCCCCCAATTCCTACTTGGGGCTCGACTGAACGGCTAGCGAGGCCGGTCTTGTGCTAGCGCGCCTAGCGGGTGGTGCGAACCCTACGAGCTTGAGAAATCCGGTTAAACGGAGCTACCAGTTGAGCCCGATTGATACCCTGCATGACACTCTATTTGATCCAAATCAACACTATTGCCAAAG
>NZ_JAOCLK010000083.1:0-5290 GCF_029845265.1 Ectopseudomonas oleovorans | reverse complement strand
GACGCGGGCATCGAGGGTGCCGAAGTAGATCTTGTCGCCATAGATGGCGGCGCCGCGGTTGACCACGTCGCAGCATGGGCGGATGTCGTCGGGAAGGCGGTGGCTGTAGGTCCACAGGCGCTTGCCGGTCTTGGCGTCGAGGGCGAAGACGCGCGAGTAGGAGCCGGTCACGTAGACCACGCCGTCGTGGATGATCGCCTGCGATTCCTGGCCGCGCTGCTTCTCGTCACCGAAGGAGTAGCTCCAGGCCGGGGTCAGCTTGAACACGTTCTCGGCGTTCACCTGAGCCAGCGGGCTCCAGCGTTGGGCGTTGGTGCCCATGCCGTACTGCAGCACGTTGCTGGTGGTGGTGTGGTCGTTGGCAATGTCTTCCCAGGTGACCGGCTTGGCGAGCGCGCCCTGGCTAAGCGCCAGGCCGCCGGCCAGCATCAGGGCAAGCGCCAGGGGACGCGGGGTGCTGGGTAGGTTTCTTGTTGTCATGGTTGTGCTTCCCGTTGAAGAAAGTGATCGCCGCAGTGGCAAGTCGATGGTGGTACCCGGCCACCTTCGCGCCTACGGAAAAACTCCCGCCTTTACCGGGAGGATTTCCCGGCCGGGGCATGACTTGGCCTTGCTGCCAAGGCATCGCCAACACCCCCTCACAAGCCCTACTACCAAGGGACTAGAACGCGACCACCAAAGCAGCATTCGGCGCGTTGCACGGCCTTTCTAAGATGGTCGCCACGAGCTCTGTATGGGCTGTATTGCGTGCATTAGATGAGGTCCTAGCCATGAACAAGAAAATCCAATCCACCCTGGCGCTGCTGTTGCTCGCCGCATCGACCAACCTTTGGGCACACGGCGATGTGGTACCGCAGGCGGTGAACACTGATGGTCTGGAACCGCTGGGTGATCAATGGCTGGACGAGAACCCCTATCGCGACAACCCACGCGCCATCGAGATCGGCGCGTCGGCCTACAACCAGAACTGCGCCGCCTGCCACGGCCTGGAAGCCAAGTCCGGCGGTATCGCCCCGGACCTGCGCCTGCTCGAGCTGGGTGCCATGGGTGACGAGTGGTACAAGGAACGCGTGATCAACGGCGCGGTGCGTGATGGCCGTGTGTACATGCCGAAGATGGCCGACTTCCTCAGCCAGGAAGCGTTGTGGGCGGTGCGTAGCTACCTGGAGAGCGTGCACGTCGAGGAGTAAGCGCTTGATGATAAATCTGCTGCGCTCGGCATCTCGCGTTTCGGCGGTGCTCGCAATGCTCATGTATTTCAATACATTCCGCTTGCTACGCGCAGGCCCAGCGCGACCTGCCATCGCTCGCGACGATTTCTTCATAAGCGCTCGCGTCATGCGCCTGTTGATCCTCTTGTGTGGCCTGCTGCTGTGCCAGGGTACGGCCCAGGCGCAGGTGCGCGACTTCGACCGCATCACCGAGTCGGGCATCCTGCGCGTGGCGCTGTACCAGAACTTCCCGCCCTACAGTTACGAGCAGGACGGTCAGCCACGTGGCGTCGACTACGAGTTGGCCAAGGCGTTGGCCGAAGGGCTTGGGCTGCAGCTGGAAGTAATGTGGGCGCCGCCAGGCGAAAAACTCGACGATGACCTGCGTGACTACATCTGGCGTGGCCGGGTGACCGCGCAGGGGAAGTTGGCCGATGTGATGTTGCGCGTGCCATACGACCGCGACTACGCGCAGATGCGCAATGAGCTGGGCGAGCTGGTCAACGAACGCGTGGTGATGTTCGGCCCCTATCAGCGCGAGCGCTGGCAACTGGCGTTCGATCGTCGGCGTCTGCCCGAGGTGCCGAGCATCGTTGCGTTGCGCCAGCATCCAGTGGGCGTGGAAGTCGAGAGTGTGCCCTCGTTCTACCTGAGTTCGGTGCAGGGCGGCATGCTCAGCCAGGAAACCCGCCATTACCCAACGCCGAAGCTGGCTTTTGCGGCCATGCAGGGTGGTGAAGTGGATGCGGTGATGGCGCTGCGTGGCGAGGTGGACTGGCTGCTGCACGAGGCCAATGACCCGCAGCTGGCGCTGGCCGAGAACGCCTATCCGGACATGGGCCGGCAGATCTGGGAAATCGGCATGGCGGTGCACGAAACCAATCGGCAACTGGCCTATGCCCTGGAAGAACAGCTGGAAAACCTGATTCTCGACGGCTCGCTCGAACGCCTGTACGCGCGCTACGGGCTGCGCTTTGAGAAGCCGGAACAATACCAATAAGAGTCGAGCCGGAGGTGGGCGATGGATTGGCGTAGCCTGATATTGCTGGCCCTGTTTGCCTGGGCCTGGGAAGCAAGGGCCGCCGCGCCCGATCCGGTCACCTCGGTGATGTGGGACTACTACCACCAGCGCCTGCTCAACGGTGAGGCCTTCGTCTTCGACGACAAGATTCGCCTCGAGGTGCCGCCATTCGCCGAGGATGCGCGCCAGGTGCCGATCCAGATCAACGCCAGCGCCTACCGTGGCAAGGTCAAGCGCATTCTGGCTTGGGCCGAGCTCAACCCGATCCCGCGTATTCTCGACTTCGCCCCCGGCGACCACCTGGAACCGAGCCTGGCCATTCGCATCCGTGTCGAGCAGGCCACGCCGATTCGCGCGGCGGTGCTCACCGACGATGGCGTCTGGCATATCGGCTCGGCCCGCGTCGAGGCGGCAGGTGGCGGCTGTACCGCGCCCAGCGTAGTGCGCGCCGAGGCCGGCTGGGAGGAACGCCTGGGCCAAGTGCTGGGCAAGCGCTTCGTACGTGGTGAGGACAGCCGCCTGCGCCTGCAGGTGTCGCACCCGATGGATAACGGCCTGGTCGGTGGTATCCCCGAGTTCTATATCGAGCAAGCCGAGTTGCGCGATGTCGATGGTCAGGTGTTGGGGCGTATCGAGCTGTTCCCGGCGGTTAGCGAGAACCCCACGCTGACTTTCGACCTGCGCGACGACCGGCAGGCCGAAGTCTGGCTGCGCGACAACAACGGCAACGAATTCCGGGCCGCGTTCTGACGACGGGTCTATTCGCCGCGGGGCGCGGCTCCTACAAGAACCAACAATGCTCGCCCAGTCTGTAGGAGCCCCGCCTCGGGGCGAAGCTCGCGGCTCAGGCAGATTTCGAGGAGAAAAGCATGCGCTGGATACTGTTTCTGCTGGCTCTCGGTAGCGGGTTTGCGCAGGCGCTCGATTACCACCTGCAACCCCGACAGATCGCCGAGGGCGTCTGGTTGCTGGAGGGCAGTACCGACAATTTTGCGGCGGACAATGGCGGTAATATCGTCAACGTCGGTTTCATCGAAAGCGCGGACGGCGTGGTGGTGATCGACACCGGTCCGTCGCGGCGTTATGGCGAGGCGCTGCGCCAGAGCATCGAGAAAACCACCGGCAAACCGGTGCTGCGCGTGTTGCTGACTCACCATCACCCCGATCATGTGCTGGGCAACCAGGCTTTCGCCGGGGTGCCCATCGCGGCATTGCCCGAGACCACCCGGTTGCTGGCCGAACAGGGCGATGCCATGGCGGAGAACATGTACCGCCTGGTCGGCGACTGGATGCGCGGTACCGAAGTGGTGTTGCCCACCGAGGTGGCGCAGGAAGGCACGCTGGAATTTGGCGGCAGGCGCCTGCAACTGCTTGCACTAAGAGGGCATACCGGCGCCGACCTGGCAATTCTGGATGAGCGTACGGGCGTGCTGTTCGCCGGCGATATCCTGTTCTATCAGCGTGCGCTGACCACGCCGAACAGTCCGGGGCTGGACGTGTGGCTGGCCGATCTGGATCGCTTGCAGGCCCTGTCGTGGCAGCAGAGCGTGCCCGGTCACGGCCCCGTCGCCACGGATGCCGCACCCTTCGCGCAGATGCGCGACTACCTGGGTTGGCTCGATGGGCTGCTGCGTGAGGGCGCGGAGCAGGGCGCGGAGATGAACGAGCTGATCCGCGCTCCGATCCCTGAGCGCTTCGCTCAGGTCAACCTGTCGCGCTACGAGCTAATCCGCAGCGTCAGCCACCTCTACCCACGCTACGAGCGCCAGGCCATGGCGCGGGTGGATGCCAATCCGTAAGAGCCCGCTTGCGGGCGATGGTGTTGGCCGGTGGGCTTTATCGCCGGCAAGCCGGCTCCTACAAGAGCACCAGCCGAGTAGGGCGTACTCGCGAAGTAGTACGCCGGGAGCAGTTGGTGGACTGTTCGCTGCGCTCCGGAGTCCACCCTACAACCTGCGCTACGAGCGCTCGGCGTTGCGAGCCTGGTGCCTAGAGCTCTTCGTCATCACGAATCAGCACGTAATGACGGCCGTGCTCGGTCTCTTCGTGGTCGTAGACGTAATACATCACCACGTCGCCTTGGTTGGACTGCACGGCCACGTAGTCACCGCTGTCGGGCATGAAGAATTCCCGGGTGGCTGGCTTGGCCAGGCATTCGATATGGGCGCTGACGAAGTGGGTGGGGTCTTCTTCGCCGAAATAGTCCTCGCGCTGGTGCGCATCCCAATCCTGCGGCGGCTCGAAGGCACCGGTGATCAGCACCTTGCCGTCGCCCAGATCCTGCTCTTCGGCATCCGGGTCCTGCTCGTCCGGGCGATAGACCGTGCAGTCCAGTGCATCGGGATGGTTGAGAATTTCCTGGCGAGGGTGGGGCACGGGCGTCTCCGATCAGAATGTGCGGGCGGCCAAGTGTCGGGCAAAGCCGGGGCCGCCGCAATCGTCATGATCATGGCTTGTGGAGCAGGTATTGCTACCAAGGAACGAGGAAAATCGGCTGGGGGTGCAATTGTTGGGGGACCCGGGTGAGCCAAGAATTTGCGGCAGACCGGGAAAATTTCCCGGCAATAACAATGAACCCGCAGAGGTAGCCGCAATGAAACACGCCGGTCTTCGCCAGCCTTTCCTCCTCACCGCACTCTGTGCCGCCATGCTGTTGCCGTCCGCCGCCGCGCTGGCGGTCACCGACGCCGAGATTCTCAAGGACGCCACCACCACCGACGAGATCGTCACCAATGGCCTCGGTCTGCAAGGCCAGCGCTACAGCCCGCTGAACATCCTCAACGAGCAGAACGTCAAGGAACTGCGCCCCGTCTGGACCATGTCCTTCGGTGGTGAGAAGCAGCGTGGTCAGCAGGCGCAGCCGCTGATCAAGGACGGTGTGATGTACGTCACCGCTTCCTATTCGCGGGTGTTCGCCGTCGATGCGCGCACCGGGCGCGAGCTGTGGCAGTACGAAGCGCGCCTGCCGGACGATATCCGCCCTTGCTGCGACGTGATCAACCGGGGCGTCGCCCTGTACGACGATTTGGTGATCTTCGGCACCCTGGATGCCAAGCTG
>NZ_JAOCLK010000082.1:0-5300 GCF_029845265.1 Ectopseudomonas oleovorans | reverse complement strand
CCGGCCAATAGCCGACAATGACGACACTGGAAATCCCCGCCTGTGAGCGTCGGCTCAGGGCGGGACAGCGTCATCCAGCTACCTGCGCCACTGACTCAGCCTTGTCCAGCCGGCCGCGCCGCACGAACAGACTGACCAGCCGTTGACGGATCGCCACCTGGAGTTCCGCCAGTTGTTCCGGCGTGATGCGAATTTCACCCGCTCGACGAGCGCAACACCGGCGCCGCCTACGCCAAGAACCGGCGAATCGAACTCAAACTCACGAACCGCTGAGCGCCGCGTCACCGCGCTGCTGCGCCAGCCAGTCGCGCGGGGCGCAGCCCATGCGCACGCGGAAGGCGCGCGCCAGAGCGTTCGGGCTGCCGTAGCCGACGCGGTCGGCCACCACCGCCACCGGCCGCCCCTGCTTGAGCAGGGTGCAACTGACGTTCATCCGCCAGTCGGCCAGATAGTCGCCCGGCGTGACGCCCACCGCGTCCTTGAACGCGGCGGCGAAGCGCGCGCGTGACATGCCCGCCTTCGCCGCCAGCGCCTCGAGCGACCACGCGGTCTGCGGCGCATCGTGCATGGCGGTTATGGCGCGCGCGAGTTTCGGGTCGGCCAGGCCCGCCAGCAGTCCGGTGGCGCCAAGCCGCCCATCCATCAGATAACGCAGCAACTGGATCAGTAGCAACTCGCACAAGCGGTCGATGGCGGCCTGCCGACCGCACTGGTCGCGCTCGGCTTCGGCAAACAGCAACTCTAGCGTCGGCCCGAGGCCGGGCAAGTCCGCCAACGGAATCAGCAGCATCGACGGCAAGGCCATGGCCAACGGATTGCCCGTCGAAGCGCCCAGGTCGACCTCCGCACACAACCGCTCAGCGGTATCGCCGGGGGCGGCGACAAAACGATGCGACGCCACGCGCGGATAAAACAGCAGGCTCGGCTCGGTAACCAGCAGATCTTCATGCACGGGCGAACGCGCCGTAATCGGGCCGCGCCGCACCAGATGGATATAGCCATGCGGCGCCGCGTAATGATGCTGCCCACAGAAGGCGCCGCTGTGAAAAACGCGCGCCGAAAGCGAGTAGTGCCGGAGCAAGCCGGCCAGTCGATCCGCCATTCCACTCTCCATATAAGACGATAGGTTACGTATTTGATACTTTACGTGCCATATCGTACCAAACAAAGGGCGATCATGCCCACGTGCTCTTGCACCTCACCCACTACGGAGATAGACATGACCCAAATCGCCCCCCTGACCATCGACACCGCTGACGCCGCTACCGCTGCCACACTCAAGGCCGTCAAAGCCAAGCTTGGCATGGTGCCGAACCTGTTCGCCACGCTGGCCCACGCGCCGGCGGCGCTCAATGGCTACCTCGGCTTGTCCGAAACGCTGGGCACCGGCCGCCTGAATGCCTCCCAGCGCGAGATCGTTGCGCTCGCTGCCGGTCAAGCCAATCGCTGCCAGTATTGCCTGAGCGCACACACCCTGATCGGCAAAGGTGCCGGACTGTCGGCAGAGGCCATCGCCGCGGCCCGCACCGGCCAGGCGGCCAACGCACTTGACGATGCAATCGCCGGCTTTGCCCGCGCGCTGGTCGAGCAACGCGGCGTGGTGTCGGCCGACGCCATGGCCAACTACCGCCGCGCGGGGCTCGACGACGGCCTGATACTGGAAGTGATCGCCAACGTCGCGCTGAACACGCTCACCAACTACACCAACCACATCGCCGACACCACGGTGGATTTCCCCGTGGTCGCCGTCTGATCTCCATAGGCATATAAGGAGAACACGATGAAAATCGCACTCACCGGCGCTCTGCTCGCCAGCGCCCTCGTCCTGCCACTGGCCGTCACGGCCGGCGACTTTTCGCCCTATGTGGACAGCCAGGGCGGCATCAGCCGCCCCACAGACTTCCGCACAAACTTCGTCCACCTGGGCTCATATGCGGTGTTGGACGAAAAATCCGCCTCTCGCGGCTTGCACGATGTGTACACCGAAAAGGCCTCGGCCGAGCACTACCGCAAGACCGGCAAGTTCTTGGACGGCGCCACGCTGGTGAAAGAGATCCGCAAGCTCGAAACCAGCGCCATGACCACTGGCAACCCTGTGGTCTGGGGTTCCGATGCGGCCGTGTGGTTCGTGATGGTCAAGGACGCCAAAGGCCGTTTCGCCAGCAACCCCTTGTGGGGCGACGGCTGGGGCTGGGCGCTGTTCAAGGCCGACGCCCCCGCCAAGAATGTCGCCGTCAGCTACGAAGCCGACTGCATGGGCTGCCATGTGCCGGCGGCCAAGACCGACCGCGTATTCATCCAGGGCTATCCGACACTGACCCAGCACTGACTTGCTGCCGGGTTACGCTTCGCGCAGGATGGCACCTCCGTCCTGCGCGAGCCACCCTTTCCGGAAGCGCGCCATGCCGACACTCGACGCCTTTCTGACCGACGTCCGCGCCTGCACGCGCTGCGCACCGCATCTGCCACACGGCGTGCAGCCGGTCTTCCAGTTTCACCCGAGTGCGCCCATCCTCATCGCCGGCCAAGCACCGGGGGCCCGGGTCCATGCCTCAGGCGTGCCCTTCGACGACGCCAGCGGCGCGCGTCTGCGCGCCTGGCTGGGCGTGGACCGCGACACCTTCTACGACCCTACCCGCATCGCCATTCTGCCCATGGGCTTCTGTTATCCGGGCACCGGCAAAAGCGGTGACCTGCCGCTACGCCCGGAGTGCGCCCCCCGCCTGGCGCGAAGCCTTCATGCAGCGTTTCGAGCGCCTGTCGCTGGTCATCGTGCTGGGCAGCTACGCCATGGACTACCACCTCGGTACTGGCAAGACGCCGCTCACCCGGGTGGTCGAAGCCTGGCGCGAGCACTGGCCGCAAGCGTTCCCCCTGCCTCACCCTAGCCCGCGCAACAATCGCTGGCTGGTGCGCAACCCCTGGTTCCAACAAGACGTGCTGCCCGCGCTGCAAGCACGCGTCCAGGCAGTCCTCACCGCCAACCCCAAGGAAACCCCATGACCGACGACACCGCCGCCATTACCGAGCTGCTGCACAAGTACTACGACACCCTGGCCTGGGCGAACGGAGACAGGCACCGGCTTTGGAGCGATGAACGACGGCTTCAGGTGCGGTAGCTGACGCCTGGGACCTCAATCACCGTATGACCGGGTCGAAAGCGGTCCTTTCTCTGACAACATCGCCCTAGCCCGCACTCAACCCCCACAACACATCCAGCACATGTTGCGTAGGCCGCTCGACGTCCCCACCACGGTGGGCAATACCAAGTTGACGCCACAATAAGGGCTGTAATGGCCGCATGACGATCCTGGTATCGGGCAATGGCGTGGAGGCTTCATGCGGCAACAACGTCGCACCATAACCGGCCGCCACTAGGCTTTTGATCGCATCGTTGTAGTTCAGTTGAATACGCGGCGTGGGCTGCCGTCCATCACTGGCGAACCACTCCGAGGTCAAGCGCGAAAGCCGAGTAGTTTTGTCATTCAGAATTAATGGCTGGGCGGCCAGCCAACCGGGGGTCACAACATCCGGGCATTCCCAGCGAGCCGGCAAGAAGGCCATGACCGGGTCCCGCCGCCATGGCTCGATCCGCAATTCCTTCACCGGGGTCTGTGGCAGCGCGACCAGACCGATCTCCAAAGAGCCCTCGGCAAGCTTCTTCAAAGTTTCCTGCGACGTGAGCACCGCGACCTGCACATCGATAGCGGGATGGCGTTGGCCCAACGTCTCCAAAGCTTGCGGCATCAACTGTGCGATGGCCCCTGTGGAGGCACCCAGCCGCACACGCCCGGCCAAGCCCTGCACCTGACGCTCCACGTCCTCAAGCGCCTGCTCCGCATCCGCCAACAGGCGCCGCGCGCGCTCCACCAGCGTTTCTCCAATCGCCGAAGGCTGAATGCGCCCACGTGTGCGCGACAACAGCTTTCCGCCAACCCGCGACTCCAGGTCGGCAATATGCAAACTGACCGTGGGTGGCGCGAGGTGCAGCACACGGGCCGCCTCGGCAAACGAACCCAGGTCGGCAATGGCCACCAACGTGCGCAGACGGTCCAGGCTGATTTCGCGCATGAGTCACTCCTTGTTCAGAAAAGCTGAATTTCATCGTTTAGAAATTCAACTTTTCCTATCTTAGCCCCTCACTGAAGATTGGAACTCCTGATTTCCTATGTCCGAGAGCATTCCATGGCAAGTCCTCTTATATTCATCGACGGCGACCAAGGCACCACCGGGTTGCAAATCCATCAACGTCTACGCGACCGGACCGATCTGCGGCTTATCACGCTCAGCCCCGAACATCGCAAGGATCCGCAACGTCGCGCCGAAATCATCAACGCCTGCGACATCGCGATTCTCTGCTTGCCCGACCAAGCCGCACGCGACGCTGTAGCGAGCATCGAAAACCCCGCCGTTCGGGTGATCGATGCGAGTTCGGCGCACCGCACCCATCCAGACTGGACCTATGGTTTCGCGGAGATGAACTCGCAGCAGGCCCAACGCATCGCCACGGCACGGCGGGTCAGCAATCCCGGTTGCTATCCCACGGGGGCGATAGGGCTGCTGCGCCCATTGCTGGAGGCCGGGTTGCTGCCCAGGGACTATCCGACGAACATTCATGCTGTGTCGGGCTATTCCGGAAAAGGGCGCGTTGGCGTGCAAGAGCATGAGGGAGAGGGCGCATCACAGGCGCCCGCGTTTCAGGTTTATGGTCTGGGGCTGGCACACAAACATATTCCGGAGATTCAGCAGCAAAGCGGTCTGATGGAGCGGCCGATGTTTGTGCCGGCTTATGGGGCTTTTCGGCAGGGGATCGTGCTGACCATACCGTTGCAACTTCGCTTGTTGGCGCCGGGCGTGGATGCGGTGCGGTTGCATGCGTGTCTTATGCAGCACTACGTCGATGCGGACCATGTACAGGTGATGTCGATGCAGGAGGCCAAAGGGTTGACGTGCCTTGATCCTCAGGCGCTTAACGGGACTGATAGTTTGCGATTGGTGGTGTGTGAAAATGATGAGACGGGGCAGGTTTTGTTGGCTGCGGTGTTTGACAATCTTGGGAAGGGAGCCGCTGGAGCGGCGGTGCAGAATCTGGATTTGATGGTTGCAGGAACATGACTCCGACTACCCACTGGCTCTAGAGTCTATGGCTCGAATTTTCGAGCGGTTGTTTCCTCTCTGTTTATGGCCTGGCATCGACGGCATTAAACGAGTCGAAAACAGAATCTACGCGTGTCAGCAGTTTGCAATCCAGTCAGGCTTTGAAGTTAAACGGTCGTCCACGACAGGCAGCAATCGGCCAA
>NZ_JAOCLK010000081.1:0-5449 GCF_029845265.1 Ectopseudomonas oleovorans | reverse complement strand
TTAGGAAAACCCTCGATGAAGCCACAACAGAAGAAAACCCTGATCCACACGGCCTCCGCCGTCGCCCTGGCCGCCGTGGCCGCACTGGTCTGGCTGGAACTGCGCCCGAGCGGCCTGGGTTCCGGTTTCGCCAGCGCCAATGGCCGGATCGAGGCAACCGAAGTGGACGTCGCCACGAAACTAGCTGGCCGTCTGCTGCAGATCGACGTCGACGAAGGCGATTTCGTCGCCGCCGGACAAGTACTCGCGCAAATGGACATCCAGGTGCTCACCGCCCAGTTGAGCCAGGCCCAGGCCCAGGTTCGCCAGGCGCAGAACGCCACCCGCACGGCCCATTCCCAAGTTTCCCTGCGCATCAGCGAGAAAGCCACCGCCGAAGCCGTTGTGCACCAGCGTCAGGCCGAGCTGACTGCGGCGCAGAAGCGCTACGCCCGTACCGAGACCCTGGTCAGACGCAATGCCTTGCCCCAGCAGAAACTCGACGATGACCTGGCCGCCCTGCAAAGCAGCCAGGCCGCACTCAGCGCCGCCCGTTCCCAGGTTCTGTCGAGCCAGGCCGCCATAGATGCTGCGCAATCGCAGGTGATCGAGGCCGAATCCAGCGTGGAGGCAGCCCAGGCCAGCGTCGAGCGGCTGCAAGCGGATATCGAGGACAGCCGGCTAAAGGCGCCCCGAAGTGGCCGTGTGCAGTATCGCGTCAGCCAGCCAGGTGAAGTCTTGGGTGCCGGCGGCAAGGTACTCAATCTGGTCGACCTCAACGACGTGTACATGAACGTCTTCCTGCCGGCGCAACAGGCTGGTCGAGTCGCCCTGGGCGCGGACGTGCGACTGATCCTGGATGCCGCACCGCAATATGTAATTCCAGCCAAGGTGACCTTCGTCGCCAGCGTCGCACAGTTCACCCCCAAGACAGTGGAAACCGCCAACGAACGGGAAAAACTGATGTTCCGGGTCAAGGCCCGAATCGATCCAGAACTGCTGCAAAAACACCTCGAACAGGTCAAGACCGGGGTTCCCGGCATGGCCTACCTGAAACTTGACGCCGCCGCCGAGTGGCCCGAAAGCCTGCACGTGCGAATCACACCATGACAGCGAACGACCCCAGCGTGGTGCAACTGATCGAGGTCAGCCTGCGCTACAACAAAACCTGCGCGGTGGACGCGGTCACCCTCGACATCCCCGCCAACCGCATGGTCGGCCTGATCGGCCCAGATGGCGTGGGCAAGTCCAGCCTGCTGGCCCTGATCGCCGGGGCGCGTAGGATGCAGGACGGCACGATACGGGTGCTCGACGGCGACATGGCCGATGCCGGCCACCGCCGCGACGTCTGCCCGCGCATCGCCTACATGCCCCAGGGCCTGGGCAAGAATCTCTACCCGACCCTGACCGTGTTCGAGAACCTCGACTTCTTCGGCCGCCTGTTCGGCCAGGATGAGCAGGAGCGCAGGGCGCGGATTGCCGACCTGACGCAAAGCACCGGCCTGGCGCCGTTTGTCGAACGCCCGGCGGGCAAGCTGTCCGGCGGCATGAAACAGAAGCTCGGCTTGTGCTGTGCGCTGATCCACGATCCGGATCTGTTGATCCTCGACGAACCCACCACCGGCGTCGACCCGCTGGCGCGCAACCAGTTCTGGGAATTGATCGAGCGCATTCGCAAGCGCCGCCCCGGCATGAGCGTGCTGGTCGCCACCGCCTACATGGACGAAGCCCAGCGTTTCGACTGGCTGGTGGCCATGGACGACGGCAAGGTGCTGGCCACCGGCACACCACAGGAACTGCTGGGGCGCACCGGCAGCGACAGCCTGGAGGAGGCCTTCATCGCCCTGCTGCCGGAAGAGAAGCGCCGCGGCCACCATGCACTGGTCATCCCGCCACGCCAGGTCGCCAGTGACAAGGACGCGATCGCCATCGAGGCACGCGGCCTGACCTGCCGCTTTGGCGATTTCGTCGCCGTCGACCATGTGGATTTCCGCATCGAGCGCGGAGAGATCTTCGGTTTCCTAGGCTCCAATGGCTGTGGCAAATCCACCACTATGAAGATGCTCACCGGCCTGCAACCAGCCAGCGAGGGCTCTTGCGCGCTGTTCGGCCAGCCGGTCGACTCCCGCGACATAGATACCCGCCGACGGGTCGGCTACATGTCGCAGGCGTTCTCGCTGTACAGCGAACTGACGGTGCAGCAGAACCTCGAGATGCATGCTCGTCTGTTCCATGTCCCTGAACGGCAACGCCGAGGCCGCGTCCAGGAAATGCTTGAACACTTCGATCTGCTGGGCGTCGCCGAACAGTTGCCGACCGACCTGCCTCTGGGCGTGCGCCAGCGTCTGTCGCTGGCGGTAGCGGTGATACACAAACCGGAAATTCTGATTCTCGACGAACCCACCTCGGGGGTCGACCCGATCGCCCGCGACGGCTTCTGGGCGCTGCTGGTAAAACTGTCGCGCGAAGATGGCGTGACCATCTTCATCTCCACCCACTTCATGAACGAGGCGCTGCGTTGCGACCGGATGTCAATGATGCACGCCGGTCGGGTGCTGGACAGCGACACGCCGCAGGCACTGATGGAAAAGCGTGGTCTGCCGACGCTGGAGCAGACCTTTATCGCCTACCTGCAGGACGCCGCCGAAGACGCCCAGGCCGAACCGGACACTCCGCCCCCCGCGCCGGCGGCCGGATCCGGAACCAACCACCAGGCACGCTTCAGCCTGCGTCGCCTGTACAGCTACGCCCAGCGCGAATCCATGGAGCTGCGCCGCGACCCGATCCGCGCCACCCTGGCACTGGTCGGCACGGTGTTGCTGATGTTCATCATGGGTTATGGCATCAGCATGGATGTGGAAGACCTGAGCTATGCAGTGCTTGATCGCGACCAGACCACCACCAGCGCAGCCTATACCGAGAACATCGCGGGCTCGCGCTATTTCGTGGAAAAGGTGCCATTGCGCGATTACGACGAACTCGACCAGCGCATGCGCACCGGCGATATCAGCCTGGCGGTGGAAATCCCCCCGGGCTTCGGCCGTGACCTCAAGCGCGGCGACGCGCCTCAGATCGGCTTCTGGGTCGATGCAGCCATGCCGACCCGCGCCAACACGATCAAAGGCTACGTGCAGGGGATTCACCAGAGCTACCTGCAGGAGCTCGCCCAGCAGACCACGGGCAATATGGCGAGTGCACCGTACGAGGTCGCCCTGCGTTACCGCTACAACCCTGACGTGAAGAGCCTACCGGCCATGGTGCCGGCGGTCATCCCGATCCTGCTGATGCTGATCCCGGCGATGCTAACCGCACTCGGCGTGGTGCGCGAGAAGGAGCTCGGCTCGATCACCAATTTCTACGTCACGCCGGTCACTCGCGTGGAATTCCTGCTCGGCAAACAGCTGCCCTACATCGCCTTGGGCATGGTCAACTTCTTCATGCTGGTGGCCCTCTCAGTGCTGGTATTCGATGTACCAGTCAAGGGCAGCATGCTATCGCTGACCATCGGCGCGTTGCTCTATGTGATTTGCGCCACTGGCCTGGGCCTGTTGATCTCGGCGGCCCTCAACAGTCAGATCGCCGCCATCTTCGGAACCGCCATCGCCACCCTGGTACCCGCCACCCAGTTCTCGGGGCTGACCCACCCGGTATCGGCCATGGAAGGAGCCAGCGCCCTGATCGGTAACATCTATCCGACCAGCCATTTCCTGACCATCAGCCGTGGCGTGTTCTCCAAAGCTCTCGGCCTTCCCGATCTGTACAGCTATTTCATCCCTCTGCTGCTGACCATCCCCGTGCTGACCCTACTCAGCATCGCCGGCCTGAAGAAGCAGGAGAAGTGAACATGCGCAAACTGGGCAACATCCTGCAACTGGGGATCAAGGAACTGCGCAGCCTGTGCCGCGACCCAGCCATGCTCCTGCTGATCGCCTATTCCTTCACCCTGAGCATCTACTCCCAAGCCACCAGTATTCCGGAAACGCCCTTCCACGCCACCATAGCTGTGGTCGACGAAGATCGCTCCCAGGTGACCAACCGCATCATCGGCGCCTTTCAGCAACCCTACTTCCTCACACCACGCTACATCAGCATCAGCGAGATGGACGATGGCATGGACACCGGGCTCTATACCTTCACTCTGAACATACCGCCAAACTTCCAACGGGATCTGCTCGCAGGGCGCAAGCCGGTCATTCAATTGAACGTCGACGCCACCCAGATCAGCCAAGCCTTCAGTGGTGCCGGGCACATCCAGCAGATCATCGGCGACGAGGTCGGCGAGTTCCTCAACCGTTACCGAGGCGTCAGCAGCCCCCCCGTGGAATCTGTCGTGCACATGGCCTACAACCCGAACCTGGTGCAGTCCTGGTTCGGCTCCATCAACGCCATCATCAGCCAGATAACCATGCTGTCGATCATCCTCACCGGCGCCGCACTGATCCGCGAACGTGAGCATGGCACCATCGAACACCTGCTGGTGATGCCGGTCACGGCCTTTGAAATCATGTCTGCAAAGGTCTGGTCGATGGGCATCGTGGTACTGCTGGCGACCACTCTCTCCCTGCGTTTCATCATACAAGGCTGGTTGGCGGTGCCGATCCCGGGCTCCACCCTGCTATTTCTCTGCGGAGTCGCCCTGCACCTGTTCGCCACCACCTCGATGGGTATCTTCCTCGGTACCCTGGCCCGGTCAATGCCGCAACTCGGCCTGCTGATCATCCTCGTGCTGCTGCCACTGCAAATCCTCTCGGGCGGTATGACACCGCGCGAAAGCATGCCAGAAGCGGTGCAACACATCATGCTGATCGCCCCCACCACGCACTTCGTCGAACTGGCCCAGTCCATCCTGTTCCGCGGAGCCGGCACCTCCGTGGTTTGGCCGCAATTGCTGGCCCTGGCAGTGATCGGTACGGCGTTCTTCCTCGGCGCGCTGTCTCGATTGCGCAAATCGCTACGTTAGTAGCACCCCCTCCCTGCAACCTTGCCCTGAACGGAGCATCGACATGAAAAAAACCTTCCTAACAAGCGTATTCCTGACTCTCGGCCTACTGGCCGGCTGCTCGACGCCGTCGCTGATCGTGCTCAACGACGGCCGGGAAATCCAAACCCTAGACACCCCTGATTACGACGCCAAGAGCGGTTTCTACGAATTTGAGCAACTGGATGGCAAACGCCAGCGCCTGAACAAGGATCAGGTGCGTACCATCCAGGAGCTGTAACCCGAGCGAACCTCGCGGCAGGGCCGAAGCCCCGCCGGCGAGGTGATATTTCGCATCGCTCCCCATTAGAATCGCCATCCACCCTTGCCTTGAGAATCTTCGTGCTCCGCTCCTTCCTGTACCCATCACGTGCCTGGCTGTTCATCTTCTCGGCGCTTTTCCTCTACGGCTGCGCCGGCGTCAAGGTCAACGCAATCAAGAACGACGACTACCTGACGTTGCGCCGTGGCGACGTGCTCACCACCGGTAGC
>NZ_JAOCLK010000080.1:0-5673 GCF_029845265.1 Ectopseudomonas oleovorans | reverse complement strand
TTCGCTCCTTCGTCTTCAGGGTTCTGCGCTTGCGCTGCGCATGAACCCCTGCCGACTAGGGCGACTAAGGCGGTCGTGAAAAAATCAGGAAAAATCGCGGAGGCTCCACCCAGCGCAGCGGCCGGGTGGAAACCGTCTATTTTTCTTGATTTTGAGGGGGCAAGAACCCCTGCTTTGGAAAGGGGGGAACGTCATCGCTGGTGGTGACAGCAACGTGTTTCGTCAGTTGGTAACTGGCCGGAGTCGGCCGATTCTGTTGAAAAAGTCCCGTCGCGATTTTTGCCCATAAAGAGTGTTGTCGACGTTGAAACCTGGTTCGATCAGACGGCGGAGCTGTCTTGGTTTTTTACGTAGCAACGCCAGAATCGAGCGTTTTTTGAGCTGCCGAAAAGCAGCTCTCTCAGAAACCGACTTTTTCAACAGAATCGGCCAAAAGCGGACATCTGACGACGGCAGCTAACGGCATGAATAAAATACGCCCAATTACTCATGGCCTATATGGGTGTATGAAAAGTAAATTTCAGTCAGACCTGCTCTAATAGAAGGAAACATCAGAGTCAGTCTTTCTGCTAACTTGACGCAATCGCACTCTTCCAACTGTTTTTCTGCTAGTAAAGTACACTCCAGACAATTCAAGAGCTTCTTTCTGCGCAGTCAGAGTTTTTCTGATATCAAAGGTGGTTGTTCCATGATATTCATCCCACTCAGGGTTTTTGGGAATGGATCTGTACAGGTAATACAGTCTATTGTTCCCGTACTCAATAGTGGGGGTGGTTTCTAGCGTGATGGATTTCGATGTTTCAGTATGTATGTCAATTCTAACCTCTTCAAGGGACTGCTTTATCAGTGCTCTTGCAGGGATTTTAAGCGTTTCAGAAACTATAATTTCGCCCTCCCATGTCCCATTGAGATCGGGAAAGATATTTTTTTTGAATTTACGAATCAGTCTCCATATTAGGCGTGCTGTTGTGTCTGTGGTCAGAATCAAAAAAAGGCCAGCAGCGATCCAAGGCGCAATGCTAAATACCTTTATAATTGGCAGGTCAGTATGCCAATACTCTCGCGCCATCTCATAGGTAAAGATGCTAACAAAGGCTGTGATAATGGCAATAAGTTTTAGAAGAAAACGAAGATCGATAACTCTAAACATTTATTGCCTCATGCCTTCGAAGCTTTGCAGCTGCCCTTTGCCGCTACTTTTCGCTGAGAGTAGCGCTACATATGCCTCTCTCAAAGATTTGCCAACTCCAGCGGAAAACGACAATTCGTTATCCGAGATGCGTTGAATCTGAGAGTAAATATATTCGGCATCGATCTCTGACTTGGTAGTTCCTGCAACGCCATCAGCAGCACAGAAAATTATTTCAAACCCCTGCGACTTTAGATAGACAGCAATCTGCCTCGTTTTGTCTTGTACGAGATTATTTACGCTAATCAACTCCTCAACGTTATTTCTTAGATAAGCGGAAGTGATTTTTTGACCAATGTCATCGCCGTCTATGGTTATATAGTTCACGCCACCCCTCCAAGGTGCCTTTGGTAGGAGGTCATTGTGCTAGTTGCACATAGTTGCGTCAACTAGACGTTAAGAGGTGCTTTGGCTAGAGCGAGGGAGCGGTAGCATAGCCACTAAAGAAAAGGTGAAGCCTAGAGCAAGCAGCGAGTCGCCAATATTTTTTCGGCTGGTGGCGATTCCTGCTCATTAGAGTTTTAGTTCAGCTGCATCGCGGTGGCTTGATGAGGCAGGATTTCAATCTATTCAATTAAGTCGGTGTCCGCTCACTTAGGAACATGCCTAACATCATGTATGAATTAGGGGGGCGAGTTTGCTTTCAGGAACTAGTCTGCCCGTACAAACTTCAAAATCCCAGCAGTGTTACCTGCCCGACGCCAATTTCTTGCTGTCCAGTAGTAGCCGATCATCTGTAGAGTTCCATCGGCGTCGCGTCTCAGCTGAACCTCTGCGGCACCCGTATGATTCGACTCGTCATCAGCTGCTTTTTTGAAGTGTTTGGATTTGTAAATATAAACAAGCCGATGCGGCTCATCATTTTGTGCCACGATGGGGGCTGCGGCAATACTGTAAGAGTCTGATTTATCGGTTAAACCTTGAACTTCCACAAGAATATTTATCTTTAGGAGGCTCGCCTTGATGGTTAGCTTTGCCTCGAAGACCTCGAGAGGTATCGGATCTATTTGTGCGGGGTCGAGCGGATTCAGTGTCTCACTTATTGATGCTGCTGCTGATTGAATGGCACGGTGTACCGAATAGTTTGATTCAATAGTGCCTTTCCATTCTCCAGATAGATCAGGGTAAGCATCTTTGAAAATAAATTCATAGCATTTCCAGGCCCGGCGGTAGATGAATGGAATACTACCGACAAGAATGAAAGCGGTTACAACACCAGAGGCAACTTTCCAAGCTGTCTTGCCAAATTCTACAAGATCGGTAGGTGACTCCTTGACCATAAGCCCTATGATCACCAAAACAATCAAGGCGGTGATGAAGGTGAGAACCTTTTTCAGTCCGAACACAGCGTACATTTTGATCCTCGTGAGCTATTGAAACCTTCAAATTTGTACCCATATCATGCTGGCACATTGCAATTTTTCCAAGGGGAGAGCCGCCAATGCCGAGCCTTAATCTGCACAGCCTGTTTGATACGCGGGTCGAAGGCCGGGTGGCCTTCCTTGATAACCTGACTCTCGCTCCTGACGACCGTAAGCTGATGCTTAGCGCACGCACTGACATTCGCGCCCGCCTTAAGGCGCGCTTGCCAAAACGTATCCAGAAAAAGGCAGAAGACGCTGGTCAAGGGCACATCGAGGTTCCAGAACCTAGGTTTTTCACCCAAGGCTCCTGGTCGTACAAAACACTCAACGCTCCTTGCCGCCCCCCTCAACAGGCTGATCTGGATGACGGTGTATACCTGCCGTTTAGCTATATCGAAAGCCAGCCGCCGGCGCAGATGAGCGCATTACTTTTCGAGGCAGTCGAAGAGGTTCTCTCGGAGCTTGCCGATGATAAAGGGTGGGCAATTGACCCCAGTAATGATAATTGCACCCGCCTAATCATCAACGACGACAAGCACATCGATGTTCCGGTCTACAGCATTCCCGATCACGAATTCGAGACGCTTGTAAAAGCAAGCATGGAAATGTACCGCATTGCTGTGGCGAACGCGGCCTTTGATAGCGTTGATTATGCAGAGCGTGCGGATGAGCAAGAGTGGCACATGATGCCCACAGAGGGTGTGCTGATGGCCACCAAAAATCGCGGCTGGCAGGATTCTGATCCTCGTCCCATCCGCGACTGGGTAGTTGAGCAGGTCGAACTGAAGGGTGAACAGCTTCGACGAGTCATGCGCTATTTGAAGGCTTGGCGTGACTTTCAGAAATGGGACAAGGATGACCCTAAGTCGATCCTGCTAATGGTTGCCGCAGACGCTGCTTTTGATATGGCAACCGAAAAGCGCGACGACCTTGCGCTGCTCAAGGTACTCAGGAGGTTACCGGACATCCTTCGCGGAAAGGTCATCAACCCCGCCTCTAGAGACAAGCCTCTGAGCGAGCAGGAAGATCTGGCGAAGCGTATGGACAACAAGGGCATCCGAGACGACGTCATTGCCAGAATCGAGTATTTCGCCGCCCAGCTTGAATATGCTATCGACACCTGTGGGGTTCCAGCAAAAGCCTGCGAGATTTTGATTGAGCATCTTGGCGACCGTCTTCCGAATGACCCGGATCGGGTGACTCAATCGACGGTTCAGAGCCAGCCTGCTCAGAAGACCACCGCGGTCCCCCCCCTTGGGAAAGCTACGGCGGGCTGATGACAGATTTAAGTTCCGTTCACACAGCTCTGACGGAAAGGGGCTTCACCCATGCTAGAAGCCCCTTGGGCCCTCGGTATGCTGGGACTATCTCTTTTAAAGGGCGGCAGATCCCTGTTCATATAGATATCTTTGACAAAAGCTTCAAGCGACTACCTGCTATTCAGTTGCTTGAACGCCCCCCAGAGATACCCTCAGTCTGCGCCCATATAAATCACAATGGCTATCTGTGTTACCTCCGTGACGACCAGGCCTATCTCGCTCGACACGACCTTGGAGGAGCCGTTTTAGGTTGCCTTAAAGTTGCTGAGCAGCTATTGGAAAGGCTCGCCAGTGGTGACGCACTAACAGATATTCAAGACGAGTTTCCGGTTTACTGGGACGGGCTCCCGCTCCTTATCGATATTCCGGGGGAAACCAAGCCCGGCCTCCTCGCGGACGTTGCTCTGCTGGAGCGCTCTCAAACCTCTGAAAGCGATTGTCTATTCTTAATTGGCCGAGACACCTCCGAACTTCTGAGCGTTTACTCTCGCTGGGGATTCGAGGTCCTGAGGCCTTCCTTGAAAATGAGAGTGGTGGATTCTGATAAACCGCTCGGAGCCATGGCGTCGATGTGGCCTCCCAAAACACTTGCCGATCTCAAAACATGGCTGCTGAGTGACGAAAACTCCGCAATTAAAGGTCTTTATGAATCCGTCAAAGATGCTTTCGAGCACAAATTAGATAGATTGATTCTTCTAATTAGAGCTCCGAATACGAGCTGTTGCGTTCTAATTGACATCGAGCATGTCAGAAGGATGCTGCCGAGTCGAAATGCAGCTGACTTCATGCGGGCGGTATTTAGACATTCGGAAAGGTGTGATCAGTTAGGTAAGAAAGTAATCAAGTCTAGGGCTGACAAAGCCAAAATTACCAGGCTTGAGCCAATCCCTGCTGATCCTGGATCTTGGCTTACGCGGAACATGCCTGATTCAAAAGCCGGGCTTGCGGGAAAGAGAGTTCTCTTGATTGGATGTGGTGCAATCGGGGGGCATTTGGCCGATCTCCTCGCCAAGAGTGGAGCTGGATTTCTAGGCGGAACACTTATGCTATCGGATCTGGATACATTGTCGGTGGGGAACATCGGCCGTCACGTATTAGGCTTTGGCGATCTCGAACGCAAGAAAACCAGTGCAATCAGGCAGCAGCTATTTGATCGCTACCCAAGAATAGACGTAGCAGAGGTCACGGACCAAGACGTAATTCGAGCAGGTATGGCGGGAGTAGATCTTGTGGTTGATGCCACAGGAAACCAAGCACTTTCGCTCTACCTAAGCGAGCTGAAGTTAAAAGAAAAATTTGACGCACCCATTGTCTTTGCTTGGGTGGCGGGGGCAGGCTGTGGGGCTCAAGCCTATCTTTTCTCAGGAGATAGAGATGCGTGTTTGAACTGCTTGGACTATAGCGTTCCAGGTGGCTCCTCATCTGTGATGCGAAAAGAGTATGAAATTACGCTGAAAAATTCAGCCGGAAGCTGTGGGGACTGGCTTGTACCATTTTCTGCCACAGCTGCTATGCACGCTGCAGCATTAGCTACCGATCTAGCGGTGGGATGGGCGAAGGGCAAGCCAAACCCGCGCCTTAGAAGTATTACACTGGACTACGACGGAGGAAAAACCGTTAAGCCCATTTCGCCGACGCCAAACTCGAAGTGCCCATCATGCGCCATAGATCGCTAATCGAGCCGAGCTCCAAGCGCTTGGTAGTAGTGAGCGAAGAAGTCATGACTCTGATAACAAGTTATCGGCAGTCCAGCCCAGAAGATTGGGAGGCGGGGGGCATACTCATGGGGAAGCGTAGAGGG
>NZ_JAOCLK010000079.1:0-6056 GCF_029845265.1 Ectopseudomonas oleovorans | reverse complement strand
TCCAAATCGTCCGACTCACCACCACAGTGAGCCGAACAGCGCCAGTCACGGCACTACGCGCCATGCCTGGCGCACAACGAAAAAGGCGACCCGAAGGTCGCCTTTTTGATGAATTACCTGAACTTAGTTCTGGTTTTCCATTTGAGCACGGATCAGATCACCAATGGTGGTCGGGCCGGTGCTTTCAACGTCTTGCTTGTTACGCAGTTCCTTCATCGCGTCTTTCTCGTCCTCGACGTCTTTCGACTTGATGGACAGGCTGATGACACGGGACTTGCGGTCGACGCTGATGATCTTGGCTTCTACTTCGTCGCCTTCTTTCAGAACGTTGCGCGCGTCTTCAACGCGGTCACGGCTGATTTCGGAGGCTTTCAGGGTAGCTTCGATCTCGTTGCCCAGGTCGATGATGGCGCCCTTGGCGTCTACTTCTTTCACAACGCCACGGACGATGGTGCCCTTGTCGTTGATGGAGACGTAGTTGCTGAACGGATCGTCTTCCAGTTGCTTGATGCCCAGGGAGATGCGCTCGCGCTCCGGGTCAACCGACAGGATGACGGTTTCCAGTTCGTCGCCCTTCTTGAAGCGACGCACGGCTTCTTCGCCAGCTTCATTCCAGGAGATGTCGGACAGGTGAACCAGGCCGTCGATGCCGCCGTCCAGACCAATGAAGATACCGAAATCGGTGATCGACTTGATGGTGCCGGAGATCTTGTCACCCTTGTTGAACTGGCCGGAGAAGTCTTCCCACGGGTTGGTCTTGCACTGCTTGATACCCAGGGAGATACGACGACGCTCTTCGTCGATGTCCAGAACCATGACTTCCACTTCGTCGCCGACGTTAACGACTTTCGACGGGTGGATGTTCTTGTTGGTCCAGTCCATTTCGGAAACGTGTACCAGGCCTTCCACGCCCTCTTCCAGCTCGGCGAAGCAGCCGTAGTCGGTGAGGTTGGTGACACGGGCAACAACGCGGGTGTTTTCCGGGTAACGCGCCTTGATGGCAACCCATGGGTCTTCGCCCAGTTGCTTCAGGCCCAGGGATACGCGGTTACGCTCGCGATCGTACTTCAGAACCTTGACGTCGATCTCGTCGCCAACGTTGACGATCTCGGACGGGTGCTTGATGCGCTTCCAAGCCATGTCGGTGATGTGCAGCAGGCCATCTACGCCGCCCAGGTCAACGAACGCACCGTAGTCGGTGAGGTTCTTGACGATACCTTTGACTTGCTGACCTTCCTGCAGGGATTCCAGCAGAGCTTCGCGCTCGGCGCTGTTCTCGGCTTCCAGGACGCTGCGACGGGAAACGACAACGTTGTTGCGCTTCTGGTCCAGTTTGATGACCTTGAATTCCAGCTCTTTGCCTTCCAGGTGAGTGGTATCACGCACCGGACGGACGTCAACCAGGGAACCCGGCAGGAACGCGCGGATGCCGTTGACGTCAACGGTGAAGCCGCCTTTGACCTTACCGTTGATAACGCCCTTGACCACTTCTTCAGCGTTGAACGCAGCTTCCAGAACCAGCCAGGACTCAGCGCGCTTGGCTTTCTCGCGGGACAGCTTGGTTTCACCGAAGCCATCTTCAACCGCGTCCAGCGCGACGTGGACTTCGTCACCGACCTTGATGGTCAGCTCGCCTTGTTCGTTGAAGAACTGGTCGAGCGGGATGACGCCCTCGGACTTCAGACCGGCGTGAACGGTAACCCAGTCACCGTCGATGTCGACCACGATACCGGTGATGATGGCGCCCGGCTGCATGTCGAGGGATTTCAGGCTTTCTTCAAATAGTTCTGCAAAGCTTTCGCTCATGTTGATTCCTGTTGATCAAGGGCGGGGATTCGCCCAAACCACATTCCAGACCATGTGGGTTCGTTCATGTAAAAAGAGGCCTACGGGACAAGGACTGGTCTCCCGTATGCCTCCTTGCGGACTGTTCGATTTAGAGCAACCGAACGTCCTTACCCGGCCAGATCGCGATCAGCGACCTCGCGCAGAATTCGTTCAAGCACCTGCTCGATGGAAAGCTCGGTGGAATCCAGCACGATTGCGTCGGCTGCCGGCTTCAGCGGCGCCACCGCGCGCTGGGTATCGCGCTCATCGCGCGCCCGTATCTCGTCGAGAAGACTCGCAAGATTAACATCATCGCCCTTAGCCTTCAACTGCAAGTAGCGGCGACGCGCACGTTCCTCGGCGCTGGCCGTCAGGAAAATCTTCAGCGGCGCGTCGGCGAATACCACGGTACCCATGTCGCGGCCATCGGCCACCAGGCCGGGCATTTCGCGAAAGGCACGCTGACGCTGCAGCAGCGCTTCCCGTACAGCCGGCAGCGAAGCGACCATGGAAGCACCGGCGCCGATCTGTTCGTTGCGGATGGCGTCGGTCACCTCCTCGCCTTCGAGGATGATGCGCTTATCGATGAACTGCACATCCAGATGTGCGGCCAGCTGCTTGAGCGACTCTTCGTTGGTCAGATCGATACCGTGGTTGCCGGCAGCGAAGGCCAGCAGGCGATAGAGCGCACCGGAGTCAAGCAGGTTCCAGCCCAGCTGCTTGGCCAGCAAGGCGCACAGCGTGCCCTTGCCCGACCCGCTCGGCCCATCGACGGTGATTACCGGGGCATTCATGCCTTGCCCTCTACAGCCACGTTGATGCCGACTTCAGCCGACAAGGCCAGGAAGTTGGGGAAGGACGTGGCGACGTTGGCACAGTCATGAATGTGGATCGGCGCAGTGGCGCGCAGCGAGGCGACGCTGAAGGACATGGCAATGCGGTGGTCGCCATGCGCCCAGACTTCGCCACCGCCGATGCTACCGCCTTCGATGATGATGCCATCCGGGGTCGGCTCGGCCTTCACACCCAGCGCGATCAGGCCGTCAGCCATGACCTGGATACGATCGGACTCTTTCACCCGCAGCTCTTCGGCGCCGCGCAGCACGGTACGGCCTTCGGCACAGGCGGCGGCAACGAACAGCACCGGGAATTCATCGATAGCCAGCGGCACCAGGTCTTCCGGAATATCGATGCCTTTGAGCTTGGCCGCTCGCACGCGAATGTCAGCGACCGGCTCGCCGCCGACTTCACGCTGGTTTTCCAGGGTAATGTCGCCACCCATCAGCTTGAGGATATCGATCACGCCGGTACGGGTCGGGTTGATGCCAACGTGCTCGAGCACCAGCTCGGAGCCTTCGGCGATGCTGGCAGCGACCAGGAAGAACGCCGCCGAGGAAATATCGGCCGGCACCTCGATGCGCGTGGCGGTCAGCTTGTGGCCGGACTCGACGCTGGCGGTACTGCCCTCCACGCTCACCGGGTAGCCGAAACCGCGCAGCATGCGCTCGGTGTGGTCACGGGTCGGCGCCGGTTCGGTCACCGAGGTGCGGCCCGCCGCGTACAAGCCGGCCAGCAGCAGGCAGGATTTAACCTGGGCACTGGCCATCGGCATGTCGTAGGCCATGCCGGTCAGGCGTTGACCACCTTTGATGGTCAGCGGCGGACGACCTTCCGGACCGGTCTCGATCACCGCGCCCATTTCACGCAGCGGCTTGGCCACGCGGTTCATCGGGCGTTTGGACAGCGAAGCATCACCGGTCAGCGTAGTGTCGAACGGCTGCGCGGCCAGCAAGCCGGAGAGCAGGCGCATGGAGGTGCCGGAGTTACCCATGTACAGCGGGCCGGCCGGCGCTTTCAGACCATGCAGGCCGACGCCATGGATGGTCACGCGGCCGTGGTGCGGGCCTTCGATGACCACGCCCATGTCGCGGAAGGCCTGCAATGTGGCCAGGGCATCCTCACCCTCGAGGAAGCCTTCGACCTCGGTGGTGCCTTCGGCCAGCGAACCCAGCATGATCGAACGGTGCGAGATGGATTTGTCACCCGGTACGCGGATACGTCCAGCCAGCGAGCTACCAGGTTTTGCCAGGAAAATCAGATCGGTCGAGTGCATAGCGTCCACATAGGCCCTGCGGGCCAGAATTTTGCTGAAATGTTCGCGGGCCACGCGAGCGCGAGTAAACACGCCCAGCAGTTGATGCCCATCCCCGGCGTCGACCGCATCGCGCAAGGCGTCGAGGTCGTCGCGAAACGTATCCAGTGTGCGCAGCACGGCCTCGCGGTTGGCGAGGAAGATATCGTGCCACATCACCGGGTCACTGCCAGCGATCCGCGTGAAGTCGCGGAAGCCGCCAGCGGCATAGCGGAAAATCTCCAGGTTCTCGCTGCGCTTGGCCAGCGAGTCGACCAGGGTAAAGGCCAGCAGGTGCGGCAGATGGCTGGTAGCGGCGAGCACCTGATCGTGATGCTCCACCTCCATCGACTCGACATCCGCCCCCAGCTCGCGCCACAGCGCCTCGACCAGCGCCACAGCCGCTGCATCACTGTGTTCACTGGGCGTGAGAATAACCTTGTGGCGGCGGAACAGTTCGGCGTTGGCCGCCTCCACCCCGCTCTGCTCGGAGCCGGCAATCGGATGCCCCGGTACGAAACGCACTGCCTGACCGGCAAAGGCCAGACGCGCCGCACGCACGACATTGCCTTTGGCGCTGCCAACGTCGGTCAGCACGGCATTGCCAAGATCCAGCGCAGCCAGTTGAGCAAGCACCTTCTCCATGGCCAGGATAGGCACTGCCAACTGAATGACCTCGGCCCCCTGACAGGCGGCAGCCAGGTCGCTCTCGCAGCGATCGACAACGCCCAACTGCACTGCCAGGCGACGCGATTCGGCATCCAGATCGACCCCCACCACTTCCCTGCACAGACCGCGCTCACGCAACCCCTTGGCGAAGGAGCCACCGATCAAGCCGAGGCCGACCACCACCAGGCGGCCGATCTTAGGCGCATTGGATTGCACTGCAGTGACAGTCACGCCGACAGTACCTTGGCCAAGGCCTCGAGGAAGCGTGCGTTCTCTTGCGGCAGGCCGATGGAGACACGCAGGAAATTCGGCATGCGGTAACCGGCCATCGGCCGCACGATCACCCCTTCACGTAGCAGCGCCTGGTTGATCGCAGCGGTGTCGCGACCAAAATCGACGGCGATGAAGTTGGCCTTGGAGGCAATCCAACTCAGCCCCAGAGCCCGCAAACCCTCTTCCAGCTGCTGCATGCCGGCATCGTTTAGGCGACGGCTTTCAGCCAGGTAGTCGGCATCACTCAGCGCCGCGCAGGCAGCAGCCAGCGCAAGGCTGTTGACATTGAACGGCTGGCGTACGCGGTTGAGCACATCGGCGATGGCCGGCGAGCTGATGGCGTAGCCGACGCGCAGCGAGGCCAGACCATAGGCCTTGGAGAAGGTGCGCGAGACCAGCAGGTTCGGGTAGCGCGCCAGGTAATCCAGACCGTCCGGCAACTCGTCGCCTTCGGCGTATTCGATATAGGCTTCGTCCAGCACCACCAGCACCGACTCCGGCACCTTGGCCAGGAAGGTTTCCAGCGCGTCCGGGCCAAACCAGGTACCGGTCGGGTTGTTGGGGTTGGCGATGAAGACGACGCGAGTATTGCCATCGATGGCGGCAAGCATGGCCTGCAAATCGTGACCGTAATCCTTGGCCGGCACGATCTTGCCCTGTGCGCCGACTGCCTGCGTGGCAATGGGGTAAACCGCGAAAGCGTAGTCACTGAACACGGCATTGAGGCCGGGTGCCAGATAGGCACGGGCGACCAGCTCGAGGATGTCGTTGGAGCCATTGCCCAGGGTGACCTGCGCGGCGTCGACGCCGTAACGGGCAGCCAGGGCAGTTTTGAGGGTGAAGCCATTGCCATCCGGGTAGCGGGTCAGTTCGTCCAGTTCGGCGCGAATCGCTGCCAGCACCTTGTCGCTCGGGCCGAGCGGGTTCTCATTGCTGGCCAGCTTGACGATACCGGCCGGATCGAGCCCCAGCTCACGAGCCAACTCGTCGACTGGCTTGCCTGGTACGTAGGGGGACAGCTTTTGCACGCCTGGCTGGGCCAGCGCGATGAAATCACAGCTCATTTGCAAACCTCTTCAATCCAATTGCTCGCGGCACGCCCAGCCCTCACCCCTAGCCCCTCGGCTTTGGCATCCTGCGTCGCCCTACCTCCTGC
>NZ_JAOCLK010000078.1:0-6146 GCF_029845265.1 Ectopseudomonas oleovorans | reverse complement strand
GCGTAGAGGGCAGCACTTGGAAGTAAACTTTGCGACCGCACCTCAAGTTAAAGATATCCGAAGTCGCTATGGATTTATTCGGCATCCCGACGGTCATCAGGAGATTGCAGAGAGTAGACTCAAATTGACCAATGGTGAAGAAAACTATATAGGTGAGTGGCACACCCATCCTGAAAATCATCCATCGCCATCAACCATCGATACGCGCGACTGGAGGAGGCTTTCAAAAAACCATCGCGCCCCTTTGCTAGTGATTATAGGTGGGATCCAAGCGTGCTATTTCGGAATATTAATTAATTCCAGATTACATATGCTAAAAGAGTGCGCAGTAATCTAATGATTACTTGCTTCAAGTGATTGTAGTGGTTTCTGCTGGGCAATAGCTCTTGGCTGAGATACGCTTATATGAAAAATCACGGTGTTCCTTCGTGATATAAGCCAGTCTATACAGGCGGACGACATGATCGACGATTCGGAAGCGGTTGGACTGGACGGGATTTTCTTTCCCTCCTAGGCATACCCAGGCGGAACCAATCTGGTGATCTACCGCAGCTCGCCCAGATCATCGAAGCAGTTGTGCGTACATGACCCGGACTGGACATTGCAGAGGCTCCCGCGAATTTAAATGAAACTATACGAAAATGTGGTCATCGGAAATTTTCTCTATGCGTTGGGTTTCGCAATTGGTCGCAAAACCCAAGCTGGCGGACTGATGCCGATTGTGAACCTATTGCAACAGACTCCAGACGATAAACGTCTTGCGGACGTTTTCGCTTACTACCCAGGGGCGATGCGCATTATTGAGTTCAAACGGTCTGAGAACGGTGATGATAAGGAAGAAGAAAAGCTGCGCATACTGAGGCGGGGAGTTAAGTATGCGGCGAATGTCGAGAAAATTTCCCTAGCTTCACATTGGTTCGTGGAAACAAGTGTACCCGGCGAAGAGCTGGTGAGCCGTGTTGTTCCCTATTTGCATGCCTATTCGGACGTGACCACATCGATGAGCTTCACCACTTTTGTTGCTCAAACTGCTGATGCTCTTTTGAAAGGGGATGCAGGGTGTTCTGAAGGTATGCAGATGGGCTACCTGGATGTGCTTGCTATGTGTAATAGCGGCCCGGTAGCGAAGGCTGGGAGAACATCCCGAAGAACGGATGGGAGACCTCAAAGCAGCTCTCTCATACTCAAGTTGAGCGAGGACGGGCAGCTGGCCTATGCCCAAGTCACTTCCTATGAGGAATTGCGCTTACGACGTGATGAGCTCTTCCAGTGCTATCGGATGGAATTGTCAGCAGAGCGGCAAGAAAAAGCAGAATTACACCGCTCGCGGGAGTACGACTGGGATCCTGCACCGAGCAGGGGGCGGGGCATGTCATTTCAACGGTAAGATAGGATGTTTAGTCCAGGCCAGGAGGTGAGGAAGTGGCTGTAGATGACGAAAGAACTGCGGTGGTTGCAAGTGCGCTGAATAGCTTCATTACCATCGCAGAAAGAAGCAGTGCTGAAATCCAGCGGCAGGCTGAGGACGTCCAGCGAGGCGCTGCTGCGGTTGCCACTGCGACTTCGAAGCTCCAGCAGCGAGTCGATGGGATCGACAGTACGATCGAGACGGTGATCAGTCGCAATCTCTCGGACAGCGTCACGAATGCATCGAAGGTAATAGTAACGGCTTTGGAGTCTGCAAACGGGACCGCTGGGCGAGCTGCAAAGCAACTGAGCCAGGCCGCTAACGAGGTGTCCGGCAAGCTGTTTTGGGCGGGAGCTGTTGGTGGACTGTTTGGCGGTATTGCGGGTGGACTCGCCGTATTCTTTGCCCTGAGGCTACTCTGAACGGTTGTCTGGCGGCAGATGATCCGGCAGCTTCGGGGCAGTTAATGAGCAAGATGGCTAACGGTGGAAAAGTGAACCCGCACTGTGGCGGGTCAGAGCGATATTCACTAGTGCGTTACCAGTTGCTCCACAGCCGGACCACCGCATCTATGAAGGCATCGCATTGGGCCTGCGGCCAACACGTGTGATATCCATCACGTAATAAATAATACTGCTCGTTGGCGCATAGAAGCTCATTTTTATTCGCCTCCTGTCGATACCAGTTCACAACGTTGACCACACAGTCCGAATAGCTCGTCGTGAATCTGTCGGTCGGTACGTTGTACAGCAGACCTTCGAGATAGTACGAAGGGGCAGTACCTGCCTCGATCAAGCCTTCGTTGACCATTCTACTGCGCATGTTTTTGAATACGCGCGCCATAGGTTTCAGCCACCCGGAGGTGGCTTGGTGCTTGGAGGTCAGGTTCGCGGAGTGCTGTTTCGGGTAGTTTGCTATTTGTTCACCATCAGTGTTGAAGAAGCAGATCCCTTCAACGTACGCGGAGTCAGTTGTCGACCTAAATTTCGAGTATCGCCGGAACTGAATGGCCGCAATTACATCGGACTTCCGTCGCGACCTGCTGGCGTCGATGGTGATGGCTTTTCCGCTGGTATTGACCGCCTCCCCATACTGAGCTTGCAGCACGGAAAGTACATCTCGCTTGAAGTCTACATGCGTATAGGTCGCAGATCTGAAAGCATGCTTATGTGTTTCCTTCTCATCCTCAGACAACCAATCGGTATCGCTGAAAAAACAATCATCGAGTTTAATGATGATGTCCACGTCGCTCTCGGCATAGATATTCGTATCGTTGCCATAAGATCCTTGGAGAAAAACTTTGAAGTTCTTATCGGCATAAGGCATCGTAGAGGCTTCCAGCACGCCCTTGACCGAGTTGTAGGTGCTGCTCGACTGGGTGACTGATCCTTGGTGGGACCATGTTTCGAGTTGAGACTCTGGTATTGGCATCCGTTCCCTCTCCCTAGATCAAATACTCGCGGAGTTGCTGCTCTCGTGAGGCAAATGACTCGCGCCCACGTTGAAACAGAATCCCCAGCTTATTGAGGTCGTGCTCCAGAAGGTCAGTGGCCATTTCCGGAGTGGTATAAGAGTCACTAATCCTGACGGTCGGCACGTCATGGAAAAGAACCTGGCGCAATTGATCCATCGACTGGGTGTTGATTTCCAGGGTCTTTTGCAACAACTGCACGCTGACAAGGTACTTCTTCGCCAGCCACATCTTCAGCCCCGGCTTCGGCTCCGGGTAGATGCCTACACCGATACTCACTACCCGGATGTTCTGACGCTCGTGCTTGAGAGCCTGGACGGCATCTGCGATTGCGTACAGTGTTGGATTGTTCGCGCAGTAGCCGCCATCGAGCAGTTCGATGTCCTCACCACTCGATGTTCTAACGGTAGTGCGCTCGAAGAATGGGTAGGCAGAACATGAGGCCTTAACTGCATTCGCAATGCTGACACCGAAACCAGGGTCGAAGGTGCTCTTTCGACCGTGTGCCTGCGAGACACTACCCTTGAAGATCATTGGACGCTCAGTCATCCACCTGGCTGTGACGATCCCTACCCCAGTCTTGACGTGGCTGAACGTGGCATCGCCGAAGATTTCGCCGGCCAACTTCTTTAATGCCGCCGATTTGGCCGCAGCCGATTTTTGCGACATCACTGTCGGTACATGTTGTCGATACATGTCCAGAATAGAGTCGATGCTGTGGCCGAGTGCGATTAGCGCTGCAATGATGGCGCCCGTGCTCGTGCCAAATACTAGATCGAACTTTTTGTGCAGCGGCCCCCCTACCATGGCCTCGATTTCTTTTAGTACCCCTAAGGTATAGAACCCCTTAGCGCCACCGCCATCTAGCGACAAAATCCGAAGGGGAGAGGGTGCTGCCTGTTCTGCTTTTAGCATTTCAAAATTCTTCCATTAGGCTGGCTTGGATTGCGCACCCTATGCCTGAATCTGTGGGATGTCCGTGAAGCATGCGCCATTAGCCTGATAGAATTCAATATCATGGTAGGCATCAGAATGTAAATTTCTTTCAGGGTTGAATGGGTAGGCCAAATAACCGTACTATGGAATTTGCAGTTGTGGTGAGGCTCAATAGTCTCTGCGTGTATTTTTTGAGTAGTGCCAGCCTGGCCTTAATCCTATCACCATTTTGAAACTTTGTTTCTAAAAGCCAGAGAGGTAATTAATTGTGGATGAGCCGCTACTCCGAGAAATCGCGGAGCGCTATTTATTACCATTTTTTTCCGGCGCTAGGCTCGAGCTACAAGCAGAAAAATCAAGTGCAAGCGAAAAAACCGTTGCCTTTGTAATCAATCAGCAAACTATTGGATTTAAGGTAAATAAGCATGACGGATATCGCCTCCACATCAGGCGAGATCAGAGCTTTTCGGCTGCGACCAGTCCAGCTGGTGAATATAATCTCATTCAGGCGTTCATTGACTGCCTCGGCAGCATGGAAAGCATACTAACGCAGGACCTCAAAGATGAGTTTCTCTCGACGTTTCAGAGACGAGTAATTGCAAAGGCAATCGCGCCAGAAGGAAAATACAAAACGATCTTATCAGCGATAGACCAAATATCGCTTTGGGCGTCGAGGCTGTATGAGGGGGCTCCTATCTGCAGTGCTATTGGTATTTCACCAGATGCCAAGAACCCCTCCAGTCTTACATTGCAGAAAATTGGAAGTGGTGACTTCGGCGCCGTGCTCTCCAATGGAATTGATACTCTTCTTGAATTCAACCAAGATTTAGAGTTAGTTAAGCATCACGTGCTTGATCTTCCTTCAAACACCGAAAAAGTCTCTCCTTGGAGGCATCGAGCTATTGCAGAATGGACTAATGGTGCGGTCGGTAGAATTGCATTAGTGTTAAATCGCCTGGGTGAAATTCTAATATTTATTCATGGGCAGTTGTTGTTCGCAAGAAGAAGTGGAACTTGGCATTTTCTAACTCATGATCCGGTTGTCAGCCAGATGTCAGTCCCCAGGAATCAAGATATTCGCAAGGCGATCTATGAGACCTTATTGGATGCATCGTTTGCCCGTACAGGTGCGTGCATAGGGGTTGTACGTCATCGATCTAGTCAGAGTTGGACAGAGTTAGTAAATATAACTGATAGGCTTGATCCGGCCGCCTCAGATAAGGCAGCCACCATCAAAAGAATCATTAGTGGCCGACTATTTCACGAACTCCCGCGGACGTTAAGGCAGGAGTTGGTCGCGATTGATGGGTCAACCGTTATGGACCATACCGGAAAAATTCTCGCTGTTGGTGCAATACTGAGGCTACCTGGAGGCAGCACTAGTGGCGGCAGAACAGCAGCGGCAATCGAGCTCGGGAAATTAGGCCTGGGTGTCAAGGTCTCTCAAGATGGCGCAATTACAGGTTACATTCATGCCAAAGACAACTCCAATATCCCCGCTTTCCGCACGATGTGAATTGCCGCGGTCTTCGAAGATGCTTTGAACACCGCTTCTGGCCGGGAGTCGCCGGCCGCGGCAGGCCGGAGCCGGCCGATTCTGTTGAAAAAGTAGCGACCTCCCCATGCCGTTGGCAAAATTGCCCTGTCAGCGAGCGTGGGGGCGAACAGAATGATGGGACAGTTATCGGGAGGAGAGCAGCGCCTGTTCTACTCGTTCAATCTGGAAGATCACGTCCCGACCCAACACCTCCTGCGCAGCATCGATCAGTGCTTGGATCTCAGTGACCTGCGCACTTACCTGGCGGATTTATATTGCCCCATCGGACGCCCCTCGATTGATCCAGAGTTGATGGTGCGCATGCTGGTCGTCGGCTACTGCTATGGCATCCGTTCCGAACGGCGATTGTGCGAAGAGGTGCACCTGAACCTGGCCTATCGCTGGTTCTGCGGACTGGGCCTGGAGGATGAAGTACCTAATCACTCGACCTTCTCGAAGAATCGCCGCGGCCGTTTCCGTGACAGCGATCTGTTCCACTGGTTGTTCAATGAGGTGCTGCGGCGCTGCATGGCGGCAGGTCTGGTCAAGGGTGAAGGTTTCGCCGTCGACGCCAGCATCATCAAGGCGGATGCCAGCCGGCAACGTGGGGTGACGGGAAATGAGGTCGATTGGAACGATCCAAAGCTAAGCAGCCGCGCCGTGCGCGAGTACCTCGAAGCCCTTGATGAAGAGGCGTTGGCTGAAACCCTCCCCAAGAAGATTTCACTCACCGATCCGCTGTCTCGTTGGACAGCAGCGCCAGGCGGCCTGGCTTACTTTGCCTACTCCACCAA
>NZ_JAOCLK010000077.1:0-7338 GCF_029845265.1 Ectopseudomonas oleovorans | reverse complement strand
CTCTACAAACCAATTGATTTTCTCCGGAGCCGGTGTCACTGTCGCTCCAAGAATAGCCCCCACGCCTCGGGCAGGTCCCAGACCTGTACTGCGCACCAGGGGGTTAGTTGTTTCTAGGGCCCGCCCAGGTCGATCAGGCATGCTTTGGGCGGGCCTCAAACCAGTGGGTGACCACCAAAAGGGTCAGTTAGGCCTACTGCTGCCTATCCTCGCTCGTTACCATCCAGAGACCCTCTATTGATACGGTTTCAGCAAAGATGGATGTCTATAAGGTCCGCATCGAAGACACAGAAAGCAAGATCATCGACAAGGAAGGTTTCGAGGCCGAGACCTTCCGCAGAGATCCATGGTACCAGCCTGGAAGTGCCGGCAAGCTAGCTCAGTTTGCTGTATGCCCGGCATGCGACAACCCTGTCCAGCTGGTTGGGCTGTATGAGCTACCGCCTAACGTGAAGAACCCATTCGGGAAACATGCTACTAAGAGCATTCGCGGCATCGCTCCATTTGATAGTGAGGCCCGTAACGATTGCCCGTACTTCCAGCCTCGCCAGCACAAGAAAACAGAACGAAAAACCAGGTTTGACGGCGTCCCACGGAAGATTCTCAAGCTATTGATCGAACAGTTCGATCGCGTGGTTTACATCCTGGAGAAAGAGACCCAACTGGTCCTTTCCGAGAACGCGTTGAGAGGCATGCTGCAGCGTTACAAGGGAGAGCGTGGCTACCTCTATACCGGCGCGACGCTTCGCAATGTGCCATGGATCTTTGCTTACATGTCGGACGCCACCCGCCTGTTTGGCCAGAAGGTCATTGGAAATGCTGAGCTGGTGAAAGCTATTGCCGCTGAGGTGCCAGGGGCGGAAATCAGCAGCACTGGTCGGCTGGAATCGAAGAAGGTGCCTGGTTCGAAGGCGGCATATTTTGATCTCAAAATGAGTTTCATCCGCCATCGAATCGTCAAAGACAGTGAAGCGTCCGGCTTGGTTGAAAGCATGGAGTTTGTAGTGTCACAGCCTCGCGGAGGTGAGCTTGAGCACATTCACAAGGAAGTCATCAAATTCGATTCGGCTTGGTTCGAATCCCTTATCCGGATGCCGGTTGATCATCCTTATCGCAGAATGGATAGAGTGAAGATGGCCCGGGAGGAACTGGGCGATCTGCTGGAGCTGACTCAGGCCTGAGGAGGCCTGTTGTAAACCACTTTTTTTCACTGTAACCACAGTGGTTTACAGTGAAAAAAAGTGGTTTACAACGTAGCTACGACACGCGCCCTGGCCACTCCCCAGGCCAGCGCGCTCCTCATTGATTCGTTCAGTCGGGCGTCGAACACCTATGCTGCTCGGGGCCTTGCCACGCCGCGGTGTCCTATAATTCATCTTCAGCTGAATGGAGCAAAATGTTGTGAAGCGCACATTCATTGGAATGGTCGAGGCTGGTGAGCCACTGATGAGGCAAGCGCTTGAAGCTATCCGACAGGCCCACGAAGCGGAGGCTGCTGGATTGCCAGACCTTGAGGTACAGCGTCTTCACCCATTGGCAGATTCGCTCTATCAGGCGGTCATTGATTTTCAGCTCCTCAAAGCAGGTAAACCACCGTCGACTATCCAGTGAGGACCTGCCGCTACATGACGAAAAAGATGCCAGCTCTTCTCCCCGACCACCCCATGTATACCGACGCAGTGGATGCGATGAAGCAATACCACGAGGCGCAGGCTTCTGGCTCATCTGCCGAAGAGGTTGAGCGCCTGCGTCAAATCGCAGAATCACAATTTCGGGCTGTCAGCGAGTATCAGCTCAACGCTCTGGGATATCAGTCTCGTCGTCCGCACTGAAGGGATAACCGATCCGGAGGTAGCTTCAGAATCCATCAAGCCAAGCGGAAGACTCACGACGCGGTCCGATTGATCAGCGAGACGGTCGGGAGGGTTTGCACACAGCCCCAAAAAAAAAGCAGCTCCCGAGAGCTGCTTTTTTCTTACTCCCCCTTTTTGTGCTTGTGGGGTTTCAGGTCCGGATGGTCCTTCTGCTTTTCAGGGGTGACTCGCTGCCTTTTGTCCGGAGTGCCATCTTCATTGGTGCGCTTTGGGCCTGGCTTGATGCTCATGCAAAACTTCCTTTTCCGCTTGGGTTGTTGAATGCAGCTATGTAATTAGTCCAGCTTCTCTCAGCTGTCAAAGCAGGCTGGTGCAGAACCGCCTGGCCGATGATCCGGTCCACATCGAACATTCAGAGGCCAGAATAAGAGCCTCCGACAAAGGGCTTACAAGGGGCAGTGAAATCCAGCGCTGAGCGATACGAAGACGTCTGGACGTTCATCATGCCGAGCACGGTGTGGAACAGGTTGTCGTGGCTCAGCGGTGACGTGGTTTGAGCTTTCAAACAACCCACGTTGACCTTTTCGCTCTTCGCGAGCGAGTCAGACATCCAAAGTACCAACGGCACCTTTGTTTGCTCGTCAGGAGCCATCGCGTAAGGCAGCCCGTGTAGATAGAGCCCACCCTCCCCCAGCGATTCGCCGTGGTCCGAAACGTACATCAGCGCAGTGTCGAACTTGGTGTTGGCCGCCAGGATATCGATGAGATTTGCAGTCACATAATCGGTGTAGAGGATTGAGTTGTCGTAGGCATTGACCACCTCCTCCTGCTTACATTTGTCGAGCTCGTTGGTCTCGCACACCGGTGCGAATTTCTTGAATTGCGAGGGGTAGCGCTTGTAGTAGGCCGGGCCGTGACTGCCTTTGTAGTGGAGCACCAGGACAGCATCGCCTTCCTGGCGCTTGATGAAGTCTTGCATCTCCGTGAGCAGCACCCCGTCCTTACACTCCTCGCTGGTGCACAGTTGGGAATCCGCGTGAGAGGCAGCCTTGTGGTTGGGAACCCTGTCGCAGACCCCTTTGCACCCCGAGTTGTTGTCAGTCCACATGACACTGATGCCAGCGCGTTGAAGCACGTCGAGCAGCCCTTCTCGGCTCTTGGCCAAGCCATCTTTGTACTGGGCCTTACCCACGTCCAGGAACATGCATGGCAGCGAGACCGCGGTAGCGGTACCGCAGGAGCTCACGTTCGTGAAGCTAATGACATTTCGCTTTTCTAGTTCCGGATTCGTTTCACGGGAGTAGCCGTTGAGGGAGAAGTTGGCGGAGCGAGCGGTCTCTCCTACTGCCAGTACCAGCAGCCTGGGTTTACGAGCCGCACCCTGTCGATTAACTACCGCATCAGTACCAATGGCCGTCAGCGTTTTAGGTGAGGCCAGCTGACGCTTCAGGTACCCATGGCCAGCCGCAAACAAGTTGGTAGGTACCAGAATCAGCCGGATCTCCCGATTGTTGCGCAGCAAGGAGGCATACGACTGGTACTGACTCAACGCGATGCCAGATAAGGTCAACAGAGCGAGCGACAGAGCAATGAACCTGCTGACCAAAGCTTTGGCCCAAGGCTTGCGCCGGAGGGGAACCCGGGCAATCAGGTAGACGGGCAACACCCCAACCATTGCGACCCAAAGACCGAGCTTCCAATTCAGCAGCTCGGTTGCCTCAGCGACGTCGGTCTCCACAACGTTGGTGAACATTGTGTAATCGATCACGATGCCGTAGGCATTCATGAAGTAACTCGCAAAAGACGCGCTGATCAGTACCAGGCACAGTATGGGTTTGGCCAGCCGCCCCCATGACAGCAAGCTCAGAACGGTAAACACCCATGCGAATACTATGACTGGGAGGCTAGCCGCTAGCTGCCAGTTCACTTCATCGGTTTTGAATACCAGCTTCCAGAGCACGTTCCAGAGCTCAGCGTTCGCGAATAGCAGTAACCAAAAAGTCACCAGGCCGATTAGCAAATTAGTACTGATGCCTTTCTGCCGCGCATTGCGAATAGCAAAGATCCATTTGCTTAACAGGGTGTGAACAATGGATTTGGAAGGTGTCATTATCAAACTCTGGAAGCTGCTTATCCATGGCGGTAGCTATGGAGTTAGCGGGAGCTACAAGGCAAACCGTCGACAGATGCTGAGCGATTGCGCAATGTGCGGAGCGTCAGAGGCCTTAGGCCCCTAGGCGTTGGGGACGCTTAGTATGTGTGAGGCATAGGGATAAAAAGAGAAATGAATCTCGCTGAGCGCATTATTTCCGGGACCTGATAACGACACGATGACCTCGGGATTACAATGCTGACAGAAATCCAATTACTGCTGTTTTGATTGTCATTGATCACGCTATGATCAAAATTAGGGGAATACTACCCACCAAAAGCAATGCTCCGCTCAGCTAGATAAATTTAATTTCACAAACAAAACGGTTTCGTTTTGTCGTAGGCTAATTTTGAACTTTCAATTCAACTTACAAGTCTTTCTCGCGAGCAGAACATAATTTTCAACTTTTGCTCGTTAATATGTCACCCATCAATGAGGGGCGAATACCATGAGCTTTTTCAAAAACATCCTGGGCGGGCACCATGGCCGTGGAAACCACGGTGGAGGCAAGCACCACAGCGGGGGACATGGGGCCGAGCAATATGATCGCCATGGCCGGCAGCAGGGCTGCGACGGCGGCAACCAGGTGTATGACGGCGGGCGCCCTCCCACTCCTGCCCCCATCAAAGATCTGCAGGGCTGCAGGCAGTGCCGGACGGCCAACGATCCGTCAGCACGCTTTTGTCTAAACTGCGGAACACCGCTATCGAGTGGTTGCACCGCCTGCGGCTCGCTGCTGAGTGCAGGAGCAAGATTTTGCAGTCAGTGTGGCCAAGCGACGCTCTAAGGCTAGGTAGACAGGAAGGCCAACGAGACCACAACCCTGCGCAAGGAGAAATACGTGGGTTCAAATCATGACCATGGCAGCGCTGCAGTACGCGAGGGGCATCAGAAGAAGCTAATCATGGCGCTCGGCTTGACTGGCAGCTTCATGATTGCAGAAGTGATCGGTGCGTGGATTACCGGCAGCCTGGCGCTGCTGTCGGACGCATCTCACATGTTCACAGATACTGCCGCCTTGGCGATCTCACTGATTGCACTTCAGATAGCCAAGCGGCCGGCGGATCAGAAAAGAACCTTCGGCTATGCGCGCCTGGAAATTCTGGCTTCGACGTTCAACGCCGTGCTGCTCTTCCTGGTGGCGATGTACATCTTGTATGAGGCCTACCAGCGCTTCTTCATGCCGGCGGAGATCGCTACCGGAGCGATGATGTGGATCGCAATCGCCGGCCTGATCATCAACCTAATTTCGATGCGCCTTCTGGCATCTGCGAGCAACGAAAGCCTCAACGTCAAAGGAGCCTACCTCGAAGTTTGGAGCGACATGCTCGGCTCGCTTGGCGTAATCATCGCGGCACTTATCATCCGCTTCACCGGCTGGACCTGGGTCGACACGATTGTCGCTGTGGCGATCGGCCTTTGGGTTCTGCCGCGGACGTGGCAGTTGCTTCGCGAAAGCCTGGGGATCCTCATGGAGGGTGTCCCGAGGGGGCTCGACGTTACGGCAATCGAGGCCACCATCCTCGGAGTAGATGGCGTGACGGACGTTCATGACTTGCACGTGTGGGCTGTCAGCAGTGGCAGTAACGTGATGACGTCGCACGTAGTGGTTCGGGATTCTGCAGATGGGGATGCTGTGTTGGCGGCCGTCGTGGATGCTGTCAGCGATGCATTCGAAATCCATCACTGCACCATCCAGATCGAGCGGGCAGCTTTCCACGAGAGCGTTCCCTCACCCTCGCACTGACCGATCGGTAAACACCATGCAAACACATCACCCTCCTGGCTGAGGGTGATGTTGCAAAAAAAATGCGGTGAGGGATGCCGTAAACGGCAGGAGCGCTTCAAGGGGGTTGGTGAATGGCTTCGCCTGCCCTCGTCAACAACCTCCAGAAGGCTCAGCGATGGCCTGGATCATCACGAAGTACCTACTCACTGCCGGTATAGTGATTCTCGTGTCAGAGCTGGCGAAACGCAGCGACAAGCTGGGCGGCTTGGTCGCCGCCCTACCCTTGGTCACGGTCGTGACGTTGGTCTGGCTCTATTTAGAGAACCAGAGCATGGAGAAGATCTCCAACCATGCTTGGTACACGTTCTGGTACGTGCTTCCGACCCTGCCGATGTTTATTGCTTTTCCATTGCTGCTACCTAAGCTCGGCTTTTGGCCGACACTGATCAGCAGCATCCTCATCACAATGGCCAGCTTCGGAGGCTTCGCCATACTGCTGCGCCGGTTCGGCATTGAGCTTCTATGATCCGGTGGCCGCAGGGATCATCTTGATGAGTCTTAACGGCTATTAACACACTCGCCCTTCACCAGGTAGCGAACCATGTGCAGTTCGCCTTTCGAGTCTTCGTAGGTCATCATGCTTCTTACATTACCGCAGTACCGCACATTGGGTGATACATACACCAACTTACCAACGTCCAGGTCCATGCCATAGGCGTAGTCTTCTAGTTGAGGCATGGGCTTTTTTACGCGTTGAGCATAATCCGCTGTAGCCTCTCTAGCAGTACGCTCGATGTGTTTATTGATCTCCATACCGCTTTGGGCATTGGCTGTTAGTGATGTAAAGAGCATAAACACGGCGATCGCTGATACAGTAGTGTTCATAAGAAGTCCCTTAATAAAAAAGCGCCCGTAGGGGGGCGCTAAAATTCACCTACCAAAGGAGCGTATGGTTTACAGGTGAATGCACTGGCGCGAACAACTGCTCGGTGCTCTTGCCAAGCTGCTTTGAAATGAGACAATTTCCAAAGCAGCGATGCCTCTTCCGCTGCCCTTAAACTAGCAAAGGAGGCTAACACCAAGATGATCGTGCAATTACAATTTGGACATGTAATAGATTGTAAGATAATTATTCGAGAGAATATCGAGCCGCCACGTGAACTAATTTGCAGAAAGGCGCTGCGGTTTGCGGCCGTGCATGGGGTCTGCCTGCGTGGCGCCCTCGATCCAAGGCCAGTACCAGTCCTTGCAAGCTAACGACCGAAATGCTGCCTGTCCTGGCCGATTCCACCTGCCAGGCGAATCTGTCATACACCGCCGCAGGCCCCAGAATCCGCTATGCTTAGGGGTGGAGCCTGCATGACTGTCAGAAATCTTGCGGCTACATTACAAATTTGTAGGATTTCGCCGCGGCCAGCTTCTTCGCGTTAAGATTCAAGCGTCCTCAGGTGACCCGGCGTATGGACAGAGGTAGCGACTACCACATGCCATACCCTCAGCCAAACTTTCGAACAGCCTGCAACCATAATCTTGGCGGATTAGGCCAACTCCTTCCTCACACCTTGAGATAAGTTATGCGCGTTCTAGTTGTGGAAGACGAAATTAAAACTGCCGAATATCTTCAGCAGGGCCTATCCGAAAGC
>NZ_JAOCLK010000076.1:0-9070 GCF_029845265.1 Ectopseudomonas oleovorans | reverse complement strand
CAGCAGCCCGTCGTTGCCTGATGGATCCAACCCCTCCGCTGCTATAGTGCAGTCGGCTTCTGACGTTCAGTGCAGCCGTCTTCTGAAAACGACAGGTTGAACGCCAAAGAGGGGGCGGGAGCGCTGCAACCGGAGCAGCGTCAGAGCCTCCAGAATCGCCCACACAACGCGGAAGCTGTCAGTCAGGGGGCAAGCCTACCTTGGCACCAGAAACGCGCCCAGGAGGCCGCAGGGGGCGATTTTGGCCGCTGCAACTGTCCAACCTTGGCCGGGCCTCGCCGGGCCGAGTGGGGCGGCCTTCGACCAGGGCGGGCCGGCGACCGTCCGTCGGGCATGGAGGGGACGATAGAGAAAACGGACAAAATCGTACGCTAAGCGTGCGGCCTGTCAGGTTGAGGCCCTAGAGGTTGCAGGCGAGTCGTCAGAAAATGCTGGAATCGGCCCTATTCTGACACTGCCCAAGGTTCCGGCCTGACGCCCAGTTAGGGCATGCCTTAAATTGACGCTCCGACATGAGTTGTGTATTAGATATAACTTATTGTAGTATTTGTAACATTAATCATCTTTTTGACGAAGGAGCCCGTGTACTGTAAAATAGAAGAGTGAGCACTTGATTTGCTGGTGCTTTCAAACAACGGTGTTGTTTTTTTAACAGCCGAACTGGAAAGGGAGGCTGAGCTGCTCAGTGATCACTTTATCCGTTGGCTGATTTACGCCGGCATGTTCGCTACAGGCACTGAACGACAACGCAGATGGTATGGTCTGTGCGTTCTGACTCGTCAAGGATCGGCCAATGGATCGTTTGTCTAATTTGCTCTCGCGGTTCGGCGTGCGGGCCAATCTGTTCTATGACGGCGACCTATGCGGCTCTGCATCTTACGATGGCGCCGAGCGGCGAGGTTATATCCATCTGCTTCAGGCCGGCAGCGTGACGTTGCTTGGTCCCGATCGCAAGGATTTGCAGCTCACTCGCCCTAGCTTGATTTTTATGCCACGCCCCGCCAAGCATCAATTGTTTGCGGGTGAGTCCGATGGCGCAAAGTTGTTGTGTGCTTCCATGGAGTTTGAGGGCGGAATTGATAATCCTTTGTCGGCTTCATTACCGGACTGTTTGGTGCTCGCACTCGATGATCTGCCCATGCTGGCAGACACGTTGGAGTGGATGTTTGCCGAGGCGGCAAATGTGCATTGTGGAAGGGAAGCCGCGCTTGAGCGCTTATTTGAGCTCCTAATCATTCTGTTGCTCCGTTACCTGCTCGATCATCACCAGTTGCGCACCGGAATGATGGCTGGACTGGCCGACATGCGGCTTGCCCGATCGCTTTTACAGATGCACAACTCCCCGGAACATGCCTGGTCAATAGCAGAGCTGGCCAGTGAGTCAAATATGTCACGCGCTGCGTATGCCGTGCATTTCAAGAGTGTCATCGGACAGACGCCTGCTGATTATTTGTTGAGTTGGCGAGTTAGCCTGGCTCAGAAGCTGATGCGAGAAGGGCGCTCGATTACGCTGATTGCAGCTCAAGTCGGCTACGAAAGTCCTTCGGCGCTGTCTCGCGCATTTAGACGCAAGACGGGGTTGAGCCCTCGTGACTGGTTGAAAGATCTGGCGGGGGAAAATGATGGCAAAAAGGCCTAAGGCATTACTGCCTTAAGCCATTGAAAAAATTATGCATTAATTTTACGTTTTTCCAGTTCAACCAGCGAATGGCCTGCCACAAATATCGAAACAGCAAGCAACCCTAAGTCTTTAAGCAGAAACTGACCTGGCGCAACGGAAATCGCCGGAAACCCTAAACTAGGCTCAATGACGCCCGGAGTGGAAAACATAAAGCTAAGGGTTGTGAAGAACAGGCCTGCAGACAGAGCGCCTCCTACCACGGATAGTTTGGGCGACAGCATGCGGCCTGCGATCAGAGTGCCGATCGAAATCTCTAGTATGCCGAGCAGGCTGGAGAACATGTCGACCGAAAAAATGCTATACACCCATCCCAAAAGCGGGCTGTTGCTCACCAGTGGAACCAGGCCCTCGGCCTCGTAGTGGGTAAATTTCATGCCGCCGAACCAGAAGTAAATAATAGCGAGAGCCAAGTACGCGCCATAGATACCTAGCCCCATAGTTTTGGTTCCAAGCGTTAAGTGGGCCTGTACGCTGGACTTCGAGTTTTCAATGCCTATGGTTTTCATGTCTGAGCTTCCAGTAGTGAGTGAGAGTGTGTTGGCTGCCGAACGCCGTATGCGTTGGCGATGAGATGATTATGGCTGGCATCTCTAATCAAGAGGCATCAGAAAGTATTGATTTCAGTGCAGATCGTCTTGGGCGGTGCAATTCGCGATGAAGGGATCGCCGTGGAGAGCGATGAGTGCACTATTTCGATAAAGGAGTCGTTTTACATAGGTCGATGAAGCGCGTTGCGGCATCGCCTACTGTCATTTCTCAAATCTGACTATGGGGCTTGGGGCGAAGGGCGGCACTGACTAGGCTTAGAACAGCTACCAACTAGCCGCGCGGCCGCGATGCACAAAGAATGGTAACTGAGCCGTGAGTGCGGTGGGCGCCCGCATTTATTTCCAAACCCTACAGATACATCGATCTTCGACTTCAACCGGGCAGATAGCTGTTGCAGCAAGCCTATCAATCGACTTTGACGTGTTAAAGAGGATAGGTTTTCCAGGGTTGGGGAACAGCATGCCCTGCAGAACGACACACGTCACTTTTGTTAAATTAATAAGCTAGCTACCTATTGGGCATAACCTTGCAATTTGCTTCAATTTACGCACATGCACTTGCGACCTCAAAATGCAACGTAAGCCCCGAATATCTCCATTATTGTCGCCGCCAGCCTTAGTTACAGCTGCTATGATGAATGAGATCGAAAACTGAAATCCCCCACTAGAATTGTTGACTGGAGTCAAAATGAATAAAAAGCGGCCGGTTAATCTTGATATTCGAACCATTCAGCTTCCTCTCACGGCGCTTACATCGATTCTGCACCGGATTTCAGGAATTATGCTCTTTATTTTTCTGGGACTGATACTGTATATGCTGAGCAAATCGTTGGAGTCAGAAAAGGGTTTTAATGAAGTCAAGGAGATTTTTTCTTCACCTTTCGGCAAAGTTAGTTTCTGGTTGGTATACTCTTCATTTATTTATCATCTCGTAGCCGGAATTCGACACCTAGTTATGGATGTGGGTGTTGGTCATACTTTGAAAGGCAGCAATCGCGCCTCTACTATTGTTTTAGTAGTGTCGGGTGTTTTAATGGTTGCTGGCGCCGTATGGATTTGGTAGCTGTGGAGTCGTAATGCGTATTTACAAGGACTAAAAGCGTCCTTTAAAGCTAACTTACGAAAGTATTTATAATCGACGGTTCACGCTTAAACGGTTGAATCCTTTCGGGCTTCCGAATAGCTGTTAGCTGAAAGCTATCATGAGCTAAGTTTTCTGTGCATCATCAAATGTGTTAATGGGAGCGCCATAGTACTAGGTACAAATATGGCTCTAGGACAATGTTAGATGTTTTGGATTTTGAGGCGGATCGCTCTTATCGAAGATCGTCTAATTCGCTCTGAAGCGCAGGTTTTTTGAAACTATCACCTGGTTGGCACACTGTGCGAATCAACATCAGATATGAGAAAGCCAATCAGGTGAACACTACCCTCGAGGGCTCATCTGTCCAGTTAAAGCCTCGAGTCTTTCTGGGTGCGCAAAAGACAAGAAGGTTATATGGGAAAATTATGAGGCCTGGATACCATGCGTCATGGGCGTGCCGATGCTGTGAGTGACAGAGCGAGAAGCAAGTGAAAGTCCCTGAAGTAGGGGCGGGATGCGCCCGAGTGGCATTTTTTGTCTTAAGGTAGATCGCGTAGCTGTTCTTCAGAATAATCTTCAGAGCGTTGACGACAGCCATCGCTGTGCATTCCTCAAGAATAGAATGTGTCGGAAGGGTGGCGTCATTGGTGTTAGTCATCGCTTAGGATTTCTCAATCTGGCTTACACGGGCGCCTGTACCGATATCCCCGCGGATGGCGACGTATCGATGTTGAATTCCTCGCCAGACGAAGTGCAATGAGCTGCGGCTATAGGCTTGCGCAGCCTTAGATAGCCGGCCGTCGCAGGCGCGCCGGTTGGCCGGGATCTTCTTCTGCCCGTCAGGTGTCCGGTCGGAACTCCAGCACGAACGCTACGACCTTTTCGGCGGACATTTCGCACGGCTTCAACAATGTCCTATCTGATGTAACGCGGAAGAGGTTGAAGCTGACAATGTCAGTCCCGTCCAACTCCCTGGCGAACAGACTGTTGCGACGTCCGTCCCCAGATCGCCGGACGATCAAGCTGAAACGCCGGCCTTCATAAGTCCCTTCTCTGTATCCCTCCGCAAGCTTCGCGAAAGCGGCATCGAACTCGGAATGCTCCATGTCATCCATCCTTATTGATAGAACAGAGGCGCGGCGGGTGCGAGACCGCCAGTGCCGGGTCGCGCTAAGGTGCCGGGCAGATTCCTGCAGCCGACGAGGCCCGGGGTGGGCAGGATAATTGAGATGTCGGCGCCCGCATGGCTATCAGCGAAGTCGTCCGTCCAGTCTGCTAGGCAACGTCCACGCCTTTCCAGAAAGCGATGTAATCCCGGATACCCTCGGCATCCGGAGTGGGGGCGGGATAGGTCCAAGCGGCGTTCACGTTGAGCGCGTCACCCGCGCGAACATGAAAGAAGCGCGCGGCGCCTTTGATCGGACAGACAGATGTGTGCGGGCTCATCTCAAGCAGGCTCAGGTCGACTCCTGACGGTGGGAAGTAGTGATTTCCCTCGACGATGACTGTTTCGTCGCTTGTGGCGATAGTAGTGTCTTTCCAGATGGCTGAGACCAACGGACTCTCCTTTTGTATTCATCAACCGGCGAAGGCTCGCGGGCTGGCTGCCCCAAGCCGCACCTCCTCAGGTGGCAGGCGGGTTGCGCCCGAGAAGTTTGTCGAGCTCGCCTCTGACATCGAGCGCGAATAGCTCATCGGAGCCACCGATAAGGGTGCCATTGATGAAGATCTGCGGCACGGAGCTTCGCCCCGACGCTTCCGCCATGGCCTGCCGGTGAGCCGGATCCGCCTCAATATCGAGCTCCTTCCATCGCACGCCCTTTTCCTTGAGGAGCGCCTTCGCTCGGCGGCAGAACGGGCACCAATTCGTGGTGTACAGCAATACATCAGTTGTCATATTGCATCTCCGGCAGTTGCACGCGGATCGCTGTCATGGCGTTGATCTCCAATTCGCGGCGTTCAAAGATGGCGACTGCACCTTGGCCGACATCGGAGCAGATGCTGACGATTGGCCGCTATCCAGGCGACATGGCCCAAAGTGCTTTCACCGCCAGGCAGAGGCCGCACGCGCCTCCTGTAGCGCCGAGCCGATGCTCTAAGGTAACCGAGCCTCGATTGGGACGGAAGCGGTCCCGCTCGAATCGCCCATCATGCTGGTCGAGCATATCAGGACGACGGATAGTGCAGGAACTTTCAAATTGAGCTTGATGTCGAGCCAGGTATCGCGAGCGAAGGCGTTCTAGAGGCCGGGGGGTACGAAGACTGTGTTCGGCAAAACGGTTCACGTTGATCGCCAAAGCTTCCCAGGGCGCACGTCTACGATCGGCGCGACGTGAGATAGCTCGCGCCGCTAGCCCCCGTAGCGCTCCGTCTTGATGATGGAGGCGTCCAAGCCCGCCAGCAGCGCGCTATCGGTTGCGATGTTGACGAATCCGTTAGACCCGCAGACGAACACTTGCGTCGGCTTTCCCTGAAGCCTGGTTAGAATTTCTTGGACCATCATGCCGTCGATCCGTCGCGCAAAGTCCGATGCGCGAACCGGTTTCTCGCGCGTAATCGCGAGCGCCAGGACGAACGCCGGATCGCTGATTTCGATGCAATGAAGTTCTTCTGAGAAGAGAACGTCCTCGGCGGTTCGTGCGGACAGGAGCAACGCTGTCGGAACGGCTTGGGCCAATGCGCGGCGCTGCCGGATCATTGCCATCAACGGCACGAGGCCGGAGCCTCCCCCGATCAACAGAACCGGATCTATGGCAGGCTCAGGCCAAAGGAAATGGCCACCGAGCGGACCGCGAACTTCGATTTCGTCACCAATCGCCGCGATGTCGTGAAAAAACGGCGAAACTTCGGCATCCGGCATGCGCTCGATAGCTATCTCGACGATCGGGGTCGAAACTGCCGATGACGCGATCGAGTAGCTGCGCATTGCACTGTAGCCGTCGGGCGCGGTCAGCCGGATATCGACGTGCTGACCTGCGGTGTGCGCGAACGGCTTGCTCAACCGAAGGAAGAAGCTCTTGATACTCGGTGTTTGCTGGATGATGTCGTCGATCACGCATGATTGCCACGAACGGACTTGCGCTTCGTTTTCAGTCATGGGTGTATCGTTGTTCGCGCCACGGATCGCCGTAGATGTGATAGCCGTGCAGCTCCCAAAAGCCGGCCTCGTCACGCGTCGTGAATTGCAGCGCATTCACCCATTTGGCGGATTTCCAGAAGTAAAGGTGCGGCACTAGAAGACGCGCCGGCCCCCCATGATCGCGGGAAAGTGGCTTGCCCGCATAACTGAGGGCGACCATCGCTTTCCCGGAAAGCAGATCCGTCAGAGGGACGTTTGTCGAATAATTATCGTAGCAGTGCGCCAAGACGAAATCGGTAGGCCGATCAAGCTCTGCATCTGCAAGGATGTCTTCAATGAGTACACCCTCCCAAACGGTATCCAGTTTGGACCAAGAGGTGACGCAGTGAATATCCTTTGTCACCTGGGTCTTTGGTAGAGTGTTGAATTCGCCCCAATTCCACGTTTTGACGGGCTTCGGACCAATTTTGACTGTGAATTTCCAGTCGGAGGGCTCTACCCTCGGCGTAGGGCCGGCCGACAGAACAGGGAAATCCTCCACCAGATGCTGACCTGGCGGAATCCGATCGGACTGGTCGCCTGAACCGCGACCGGTGAAACCTCTGGTGACCATAGTGACCCCTCTTGCTCGATACGGCAGACCGAAGCCGGCCTTCATTTCAGTACTCTGCGTAAAGCATTTGCCCGCACATCCGCCGAATAAGCCAATCGACTAAAAATCAGATACAGATGCTCTATCATCGTAAAAAATCGCGTATCGAACATAGCGTCAGGCCAGCATGATTCCCAATACCCAATGGCTATAGGGTAGATAACCCCAAGGCTGCGTACGCTGATCTGCGGTATGCGGAGCGGAAGTTGCAGGTTCGCTCTCAAACGGATGGGCAGCGTGCAAAGCTCAAGGCTCACCAGCGCATGGTTGCCCAGTTCGCGCTCGCCGGCAGCTTGAGTATATTAAGGACGAAATGTCGATCTGATCTATTCTGGCTTCAGGAAATAGGGAAAATAAGGTCGGACGTTCGCGCACCGTCGCGACGCGCGATCATCCACTAAGCTTCTGTATCGGGGTTGGAGGATCAGATGAACGAGATCGAACGACAAGCGCCTGAGCTGCGGGTGCAAAAATGGATTGGCAAAGATGGGGAAAGTATCGCGCCGTTCAAACTGTCAGATATCGGGCCCGGCCCGAAAATCTTGTTTGCCTTCCAGCATTGGTGCCAAGGTTGCCATTTGCATGGGTTTCCGACGCTACAAAAGTTGCATGCAGCGTTGAGCTCAAAAGACGTGGGGTTCGCAGTGATCCAGACCGTCTTCGAAGGAACGCATGAGAATACCTTCGAGAAGTTGCGCGTGAACCAGCTCAAGTATGAGCTTCCTATCGTTTTCGGTCACGACGAGCAACCGACCGGCTCGCCGTTTCCAACCTTCATGGAAGACTACCGCACACGAGGAACTCCGTGGTTTACGGTTATCGACGCTGGCGGTAGCATTGTTTTCTCGGACTTCCATCTCGACGCGGAGCGACTAGTGAAGCAACTTGAGCAAGGTTAATCGTTGGAAGGTGGGCAATCATCCTGATTGCCACCCATCCCCTGATGCCCACTACAGGCGTTGCGCGCTGTAACTCTGTTGATCAGCGTGCGAAAACCCGGATCCGGATAGGAGGAGCGTCAACGATTGAATCAATCCGTTGGGAGAGGGCGGCTCCGCTCCGTCAGCTCGGCAATAGATAACCCATTCTCGCCGAGCAACTCTCTGATCCGATCGACGATATGAGCCCCTAGCGCCGCTGTCTTGGTCCCCCCCACAGATTCCCAAGATGCGAGTTCACACGCCGATACCTCGTGGTCAGCGCCGAAGTGCTTCTGTCGGTATGTCACCGCCGCCCTTCAATGATAAAGGCGCGGTAACGGGAACCGGCAAAGCGATGAGCAGCGATGGTTTGGTAGGCGGGACTGTCATACCAGTCGCGAGCGGCCTGCATCGTCGGGAAACGCAAGATTACGGCCCCTTCGATGGGCGGCCCCTCCAAATGCTGGATCGCGCCATAAGCGGCGAGAAAGGTAACGTCGTGACCATCGAACGATGGTCCGACGCCTGCAGAATAGGTTGCGAGTGCATGTGGGTCGCTGGTTTCTTCCCGCGTAAAGACGACGAACGCTTCCATCATTAGGCCTCTCAAAGGTTGGATCTGTTGGCCATTACCACCGGTGATGGCCTCACAGTCGTCAGGCTGGCAACTGGAACCCGATTTTCATGAGTGCCTCGACGCACGCATCCTGATCCTGCTGATAGTTGCCTCCGGAGATGCCTATGCCGCCGATCAACTTCCCATCCTCCAGAATCGGATAACCGCCGCCGACAGCGACCATCCGAGGGCGATAGGCTAGCGGCGCCACTTTTGGATCGTTGGTCACATAGTCGTTCCAGACATGGGTCGGGAACCCAAACGAGGCGGAACTCCAGGCCTTGTCGATGGCAACATCGACGGTAAGGAACGGCGCATCGTCGGTGCGCTCGAACGCGCGCAGGTTACCGGTGGCGTCGACGACGGCGACGGCAGCCGGGATGCCGATGGCACGGGCCGCAGCGAGCGCCGCGTCGATGAGGGCGACTGCGGTTTCGCGGTTGATCGAGGCGGTGGCAATAGATTTGGTCATGGGATTCTCATCGCTGGG
>NZ_JAOCLK010000075.1:0-9492 GCF_029845265.1 Ectopseudomonas oleovorans | reverse complement strand
GAAGATTTCTGCGGAAGCCAAGTCACGAACCGGCGTGCGCGTGGCTCCGATCACGCTCATCGGTAATGAGGTCTTCTATGGCACCTTTGCGAGCCAGAAGCCGGGGCTGATGAAGGCGCTCGGCCGTTCGACAAGTAGATGAAGGGTCTCAAGAAATACTTGGCCCGCGCTGCCGTCCAAGCTCCCAAGATACGCCGCCACCGCGCACCACGGCGGCGATATGCTGCCCCAGCCGCTGCTCGATCACCGGCCGCCACGGCACCAAGCTGAATCCCATGCCGTCGTCCAGCATCGCGTAGCGCCCGCTGGCGAGCATGACGCTGCGCCGGTAGATGCCAGCCACGCGCTGCCCGTCGGCCACCGGGCGATGCTCCAGGCCGGTTTCAGCGGCAATGCCCTTCGCGGCCTGTGCCAGTTCCCGGTTGCGCAGTGTGCCCAGCAGGTTGCGCGCCAGGATCACGCGCTGCCCGCGCCGCTCGGCCAGCCCCTGTTCGGCCAGGAAGTCGGCGCGCTGTTGCATGGCCTGTTTGGCCTCGCCACCAAAGCCCAGGTCGCCCAGGCCCGAGCCGCCGCCGATCAACTGCTGGTCGAGCCACGTGGCCCCGATCACGCGGGCCTGCCGCTCGATGGGCAAGTGCGATTTCAGCTCCACGGCCACGCCGCCCAGGCGCTGCGCGTCGTACTGGCGGCCACGCTCGGCCAGGTCGTCCGGCACCTTCCATAGCCCTTCGGCAACGCGCTCCACAATGCCGGCCCGACGCAGGGCCTCCAGCCGGCGGATGTGGGCGGCGACGACTTCTTGCGGGTCGCGTCCGGCCTTGGCCCGGCCCTGCCCGATCGCCAGGTGATGGTCAGTGCGGTACAGGCCATCGCTCGCCAGCGCGGCGATGTTCTTGTCGGCTGCGCGCACGTCGGCCGAGCCTTTCACCTCCACCACGGCGCCGCTCGGGTAGTTCGCCAGCTCGTCGCGGGCGTTGAGCGCGACGTAATGGGCCTTGCCGTCCACCCCGTCGATGACCAGATAGCCCCGGTCGCGCAGCTCGTCGGCCAGCCCCTTCGCGGCCACACGGCCGAGGATGGTTCGGCCATCGTCCCCCGGCTCGAACACGGCCAGCTCGCGCGGCTCGCCGCGCATGGCCCGCTGCACGGTGCGGATGATGTCGCCGCGCTCGCCCAGCGCGCGCAATGTCTTTTCCGCATCGGCATGGATGGCCCAGGTGCCGGGCTGCGTCTCGTCGGCCAGGCCCAGGCGCTGCAAGTGTTGCAGGCGGCCGATTAGCATCAGGCGTTGGCGCTGCAAGCGGGGGGCGTTGAACCTTTCGACGCGCACCAGGCCATCGCCGCCGGCCTCGCCTATCTCACGCTTGAGGGTGCGATCCAGGCTCGTCCACCGCTCTTGCTCCACCTCACGCTGCAAGGTCTGCTGGATCTCCAGTTCGGTGCGCGGCCCCAGCCATTCGGTCGCCAGCTCGGCGGCGCGATAGCGGAAGCCATCGGCGATGTAGTCGCCCGCGATGATGAGGTCTTTGCCGGTGTCGTCGCGCCCGCGCACGACGATGTGCGTGTGCGGGTTGTCGGTGTTCCAGTGGTTCACGGCCACCCAATCGAGGCCCGTACCCAGGTCGGCCTCCATGCGGCCCATGAGGTGCCGCGTGTAGGTGCGCAGGTCTTCCAGCTCCGCGCCATCCTCGGGCGAGAGGATGAAGCGGAAATGGTGCCGGTCGTCGGCGCAGCGTTCCTTGAAGGCGTCGAGATCGGCCACGTCTGTCTGCGGCCCGTAGGCTTGGCCCGGCTCGCCGTCGCGGCCCACGCCGTCGCGCTCGATGTAGCGCAGGTGCTTGGCGAGCGACTGCGGGCTGGCCCGCTGGTGGTTCACCAGCAGCGTCTTGATGGTCGCGCGCCGCGACATAGGCGTCAGCTTCGCCCCGGCGAAGCGTGCTGCCGTGTGGCCGCGCCCCAGGCGCGAGCCGGGCCGCTGGCCGGTGCCACTCGCCGATGCCGGACGGCGCACCGTGGACTTGCCGCTGCTGGCTTTGCCCGCCTGTTTGAGCACCTTGGAAACGAAGCTCTGCCCCTGGCCCTTGCCCCGGTTCTTCGGGGCGCTGGGGCGCACGCGGAAATCGTCGTCGCGGCGGTCGGTCATGGCTGCGCTCCCTGCAAGCTCTGGCGTGTCCTGTCGTGCGAAGCACGCGGACATGCCTGCATTGGCGCGACCTTCGCGCCGAACGCGGCACGGCGGCAAAGCCGCTCCGTGCCGCGCCACCCCCATGTGCAGACTGGCTTTCGACGCGGCCCGGTGCCGCGTCCTTTTGTCTTGCCTTCCGCCTTTGCCCCTCGCTGTCGCTCCGGGCAGCGGCGGCCCGGCGGCGCTGCTGCGCGAGCAGCCAGCGCGCCGGCGAACGCGGCGACGGCCGCAGGCCGGGCGCATTCGAGGCAAGACACCTGCACGTGGGACGGCTGCGCCGGAGGCAGCGCGACGTGCGGCGTGGATACACCCGCACTGCACGCACGACAACACGGCGACGGACAATGGAAGAACACCCCGGATGGCACGATGAAACGCAGCGAGTCGGCAGCCATCATGGGCGTGCCTCCAGCCGGACCGGGCGCGCGGCACCGATCACGGCAGAGGCTCTGACCGGCCCGAAATACCGGCTGTCGAACGACGCCGGATTGGTCATGCTGAGCAGGAACAGTTCACCAGGCCGAAGCTGCCGACACTGTGGCCAGGCTGGCAACGGTCGGCCCAGCCGGTCGGCGGGCAGCACGGCGGCCACCGGCACGCCGTCGATGCGTACGATCCCGCCAGCGATGCACACCTCCTGCGGTGCGATCGCACCCACGCGCTTGAGCAGTGGAACGTGCGTCGGCAGGTAACCGCGCTGCGCAGCGAGCGTGGCTGCTGCTGGCGGCAACGTGGTCAGGATGATGCTGCCGACCGGCAGCGAACCAGCCTGATGGTCGAGGGGTTCGACGCGATACCAGCCGACCGGCACGCTGTCGGACGGGTTGTAGACCAGGCGCGGCAGCGGCTGCACGAAGGACGCCCAGGCCAGCGCAGCGAGGCCGCAAACGGACAGGGCCGCCAGCACGAGGCGAGCGCGCAGGCGCGCGCGAGGACCTGGTGCGGTGCTGGACGCGGAAACCGTGGTCATGACAACGCCCTCCCGACCAGCCAGGCGGCGTGCCGTTCGGCGGTGTAGTCGGGCAGCGGCAAGCGCGCCGTTAGGCGGTTGCCCAGCGTGCGCCAGTACGCGGGCGAGGCGCTGTGCGGTGCGATGCCCAGCGCCTCGATGGCGTCGATGCGTTCCAGCACGGCACGCACACTCTTGTCGCCCTCGGCGCGCAACAACAGGCGTGCGCCCGGCCACACGCCAGGGATGCGCTGCATGGCATCCAGTAGCGTGCAGGCTTGCATCACCATGAGCTGCCAACGGATCGTGCCGTAGTCGTTGGCCTGCCAGTGGACGCGGCAGAACACGACGTTCGGCAGGAACATTGCGACGCGCCGCCAGCGGTCGAGCCGGATGGTGCGCACGGGTTCGCCAAAGCGCAGGTAGAGCTTGAAGCGTGATTCGATATAGGCCAGCGATACGCGGGTCAGCGGCACGTTGTCGGTTTGGCCGGCGAGTACCGAAAGCGACGGCGGCGATGCGACCGCATTCGCGGCAGGCGAAGCGGATGTGGTCATGGTGTGTTCTCCGGGGGAAACTCCCGTTCCAGCAGGCCGCGCAGCAGTTCGGCCACCGTCACGCCTTGCGTGAAGGCCGACACCTTGATGCGTGCCCGCATCGCGGGCGTGATGTCGAGGGTCAGGCGCGCGGTGTAGAGGTCGCCTTTCTGCAAGGCATCGGCGTCGCCCTGGCGAATCCACGCTTCGGCCTGCGGATTCGCCGGCGGGCGCGCGCCGATGGCGATGCGTTTGCCGCGCTCCTTGCTCATGACGGCCACCGCAACAGTTCATCCACCAGGGCGGTGATTTCTCGGGCGGCGGCGCTGTCAGGCGCCGTCTCGCGGGCGAGCCGGCCAGCAGCCACGCTGTCGGCAAAGACGATGCGCTGGCGCACCTCGGCGCGCAGCGCGGGTAGCGGCTGGTCGGCGAGCGCCTGGCGCGCTTCGCGCCCGATCACGGTGGTACTGACGCGCCGGTTGATGACGAAGGCCGCCTGCAATGCAGGGCGAAACACCTGCGCCTCGCGGATCAACGCGACCATCTCGGCGCTGGCCCACAGATCATAGGGACTGGGCTGCACCGGGATCAGCACACGGTCTGCCGCCAGCAGCGCGGAGCGCGCGAGTGCGGCGATGCGTGGCGGGCCGTCGATGACGATGTGATCACAGCGTCGGGCGAGTTCCGGCGCTTCCTGGTGCAGCGTTTCGCGGGCGAGGCCCACGGCGCTGAACAGCCTTGGCAGCCCTTGCTGGCTGCGCCGCTGCGTCCAGTCCAGTGATGACCCCTGCGGGTCGGCATCCAGCAGGATGACCTGCTGACCGCGCAGCGCGAGTTCGCCGGCGATGTGGGTGGCGAGCGTGGTCTTGCCTACGCCGCCTTTCTGGTTGAGCAAGGCGACGATCATGGCGCAGCCCTCCGTGGTGGAAAGCGACGCCATAAACGACTTGAAAAACGCTTGTGCTGTTGGTGGTCGGCGGTTATCCACCGGCCCAATAACAGGGTTTTATCATTCGTTAGAAAGATGTTTAAGTTAGATATAAAGTTAAGGGGCGAAAAAACCCTTGTGGCCATTGAAGTTAGATGCGATTTGCGCGCCTGATAGCACGATACCGGTGCGCCTGATAGCACGAGTCTTGGCGCGCCCGATAGCACGAGCCCATTCACAGATTGTTCCGTTTTCATCCCCAGACTTATCCCCGTGCCGTTTGCGGCACGGGTCGGAATGCGAGGATTTCCGGCGCGCCGGGCCAGCGTTCGATGGATAGCTCGTAACCGGGCAGCGACTGCCGCGCCACCAGGGCGCGCAGATCGCGGGCAAAATCGCGTGGCTGTGCCAGGCTGCCAGACTTGCGATACAGGTAGGGGATGTCGAATTGCCAGCCGCCTTCCTGCCGGCCGCCATGCTTGCGCACCAGCCGGTACAGCCAGCGCTCGATGCCGCCGGTCAGGCGGAAATACGCCGGGTCGATGGTCAGCACCAGGGCGGCGTCGAGTACGCCCGCATAGAACCAGTCCGGCAGGATCAGCTCGATGCCCAGCGGTTTGCCGCTGGCATCGGCCAGTTCCTTCCACTCGTTGATCCAGGAAAAACGATGCAGGCGCCGCCCGGTGGTCTCGCGGATGGACGTGGCCACCGTGGTCGATTGCAGCCGGTCGAGCGCGGCCTTCAGGCGCTGGTAGTCGCGCAACGATGTACCGCGCCCGATGAAGCGCAGGATCTCGTAAGGCGTAGCCTGCATCCTGCGCGACGGTTGGATGCCCGCATCGCGGGCTTCCACGATCTGGCTGGCGGCCCAGATCAGGATGTCGGCGTCCCAGATGGTGGCGATGCCGTGTTCCTGTGTGCCTTCCACGCGCAGGGTGACGTTGCCGCTGCGAAAGTCGATCGGCGCCGTGCGCCGCGACTTGGCCAGCGAGAAGAACGGATAGGCCATCAAGTCCTGGGCATCGCGCGGCGCCATGTCCTCGCCCGGCAGTGCGCGGAACAGATCGAGCTGTTCTCGCTGCTGCGCTGGCCGCTGCCGGGGCGGCAGCGATGGGCTGGACATGACGATGGCCACCGGCGCGCCGACGATCAGCGACCATCACGGTAGTCGCCCGCGTGGCGTTCGGCGTATTCGGGGTCGGACGTGGCCTCGTAGCTGCGGGCATCGGCCCAGGCATCGAGGTCGGCCACGGCGTACATGACGCGGCGGCCGAACTTGCGGAACTTCGGGCCACCACCGATCACGCGCTGTTTCTCCAGCGTGCGCGGCGACAGGCGCAGATACTCGGCGGCTTCGTCGTTGGTCAGGTAGCGTTGGGGCTGCGCAGGCGCAGCGGCAGCAGCGGCGGCAGGCCGCAAGGGAGCGGGTCGCATGGGATGAACCTCCATCGGTTGAAAACGCCCGGCCACACAACGCGGCCGGATGGAGGCAGTCTCAGAAAACGCGGGGCTCCTGCTCAGGGACGTTTTGCTGCAAGAGCAGTGCGTCCCTGTTCAACGGGTGGAAGCTGTGCCAGGCGGCGATAGCCGCCGCGCATCAGCGCATCGCCCCGGCGCACCAGCCGACGCACGCGGGCGCGCAGGGCGCTGTCGGCGTGCCAGTCGTCCGCGACGGCATCGACGCCGAACAGCCCTTCGGCCACCTCGCGCAAGGACGCGCCCGCCAGGGTCGCGTCGAGCGCCTGCAAGGTGTGCAGTTCCAGTAAGGGCGTCAGGGGCGGCCGGGGCCGCGTCAGCGCTACGGGTGGGATGCCGATGGCGGCGGTCAGCTCGTTCAGTGAGGCCGTCAGCGCCTGACAGCGCGCGTGGGGCATGTCACAGGCCCGGATGGCATAGACGTAGGCCATGCCATCGGCCAGGCCGGGCGCCAGTGCGAGGCGTAGGCAGGCACCCGGCCAACGGGCCACCAGCAGCAGGCGCCGGCCGTCGTGGATCAGGTACTTGTGGCCGGGAATGCGCCACAACGCGAAAGCCACGGCATTGGGCGGTGGGTCGGCATCCGGGTAGAGCTGGAGCACGGCATCGTGGTCGGGAAACCACGTCGGATGCGCGTCGCGCGCATCCAGGGTCGGGTCTTCCAGCAGGCGCAGCCCCCAACGCCGCGCCGCGTCCGACCGACGGCGCAGCCAGTCGCGGCGGTAGTCGGGATGGCGGCGCAGGTATTCCCAGGCCAGCGCCGGACCATCCAGGTGCAGAACGTAGAGATAGGCCGCTGTCGGATACCAGGACTCGGCGCTGCGATCAGCCATGATGACGCAACCTCCCTCGGTTTGAGGTACGTCGCCACGGCGCAAAGGCGCGCTATGAAGCCATCATCGAAACGTCATGAGTGAAACGATAAACTGTCAGCGTCAAGACCGATTGGCTCCGATGCGTTGCGGGTTTCGTCCGAATGCGACGGCGACAATGCACCGAAATGGCATGCCGCATCGGCCAGCCTGCCAAAAGCCGCGCCGGGCATCATGACTGTTTCGATCAGGTACGCACTGTTCGGGTGCAAGGTTGCCCATTAAGACCGGAATGGTCTGGAGCCAGACTGAAAAAGACACAACGCGCTGCCGTTGGCTCCGGTTTTTCAGTCGGTGATCGAGCCGTTTTCCTCGGCCAGCCGCAGGTATTCCGACAGTCTCCGCACCGGCTGGAAGTAGCGGTCGCGCATCACGGGTTGCCGATGCGGCCCGACGATGGACACCAGATCAGAGAGCTTCACCGTTCCCAGGGCAGGCATGCCGATCCCCAGGTCGATCAGGCCATAGGCCGTGTCGCCATCGGCGGGATCGAGCGAGACCAGCAGCCAGATGGCGTGGGCGTCCGGGGTGAATAGGCGTACCACCGGCACCGGGTCGGTGTCCTGGCCTGCGGCGCGTGCTTGACCGTTGGCGAGCAATTGCGCGCGCTCAGGGGTGGTAGTGAGCGGCTGGGGCATGGTCGGCAATCCCACAAATCCAATGATGCACGGATGCGGTTTCATGCCAAAGCGCAGAGCCGCAAATCCGGATTCGTGCCTTCGTGTGCAAGCACGGATGCGGTTCTGTGGCTTTGCTGGAATCCACCGATGCGGATTTCTGTAAAGGCACGAATACGGAGAACAACACCAAATGAACACTATAGATTGTAGTCCTATAGGGCGCAATGGGCTGTCATCTTGGTTTTTGAGGGGAAACCATTGGTGGCGGAACAATACTCATTGGCGAAAGCGTTGAAGACGGTCAGAAAAGCGCGTGGCTTGAGCCAGGAAGCGTTTTCCGACGTGTCGAGTCGTACCTACATGAGTACGCTGGAGCGCGACCTGAAAAGTCCGACCATCAGCAAACTAGCCGAACTATGCGAGGTAATGGACGTTCATCCCCTGACACTTATGACTTTGTCGTATTCAAACGACAACATCGTCAAAGCCAACGAACTTCTTACTCAGGTGCGAGAGGAGTTGGACCAGATACTAAATATGAGTGGCGACAAATGAGCAGCATCATAGGCGCTCACTTTTTTCATGGGCCAACTTAGTCACTGGCGATAACTGTTTCTCGATTCAAATTCATACTGGACTTTCAATTTATGAAAAACAAATTTGATTGGTATCTAGCCCCATCGGAGAGTGAGTTGGATATCATCTGGAAAGATGGAATCCTGACAGTCGATACGAACGTTCTTCTCGATCTATATCGCTATCATGAGGATACAAGAAATAGCCTGCTTGAAGTGCTTCAGAAATTTGAGGGCAAGAAGTGGATTTCACATCAGGCTGCAACTGAATTCTTCAGAAACAGAACCAAAGTTATAATTTCATCGGAGAAATCATTCAAGCAAGCACAAGATGAAATGGAAAAATTGAATGCCAGCCTCAATTCTTCCATTGCACAACTAAGAGGAAATCGAATAATCCCGTCCGCACTGCCTGACGAACTGGATAGAACGATAAGACCATCAATACTGGAAGCTCAGTCAAAAATCCAAGAGGCAAAAGATGGGTATCCAAAATTTCTTCGTGATGATCCAATTCTCGAGAAACTTCTCGATCTGTTCGATGGCGCAGTTGGTGACGACTTTAGCGACGAGGATAAAGAGCGAATTGAGCATCAGGCTGAGAAGAGGAAAAATAACAAAATCCCCCCTGGGTATCTGGATGATGACAAGGACGAGGATCGACCATACGGAGACTATTATCTGTGGCTCCAAGTCATCGAACATGCGAAAACAGCAGCAAAGCCGATCATACTTGTCACATCAGAACGCAAAGAGGACTGGTGGGAGAAGCTGTCGGGGAAAACAACTGGACCAAGGCCTGAGCTAGCTAAAGAGGCGAAACAATTCTCTGGGCAGCGAGTATTGATTTATCAGACGGAGCGTTTTTTAGAGCTAGCGCTTCAACGACTTCAACAGCCCATTAATGAGACAGCAATCGAGGAAATTCGTGCCGTAAGTGCTTGGCGACTGGAAGCAGTGAGATTGCAAAGACAATCCATAGTGGAGAACACAAGCCATAAAAACATAGGCACCTTGATTGTTGAGTTACGACGCCAAGTACGGAATTTCACAGTCAGCGGGCATTTAGATCCGAACATGATCGCTCCTCCGGCACTTAAGGTTCGTCTGCTGGATGCTCCAGAAGAATTGCCGGCTCATAGGCTTAGTGCTGGCACAGGCACTACCCATGATTTCAATATTCATATTGTTTGTGTGGACAAGGACGCCCAGCTTCCTATCGGAGAATATATTTTTGAATATGAAGCATCGTGCAAAACTCTCGAAGACAATCTGGATTCAGACGAAACGATAGAAAATTGAAATACTCGGCAACCTTGCTGTACTGCGCTACGATGGAGGGCAAGGATAT
>NZ_JAOCLK010000074.1:0-9751 GCF_029845265.1 Ectopseudomonas oleovorans | reverse complement strand
GCAATACGCCATGTACTAAGGAAGGCATTTCTATGTTGTCAGTGATGTTGTTTTCAGTTCCAGCGCCTGGTCAATGTGTTAAAGGTGACGACCGTTTTCTCGGAACCGTCAGAACAAGTATGCATAAGGCACCTTTGACCGCTTTGGCGGCGGGGCTTAAAGATGCTCTGCTTGCGCGAGATGTGGTAATTGATATTCATATCTGCGACATGCAGACGCAAGGCGCGGAGAAATATGAGGATAGACAAAAGGTAAAGTATGGCGAACTTAAGCTTGGCAATATCACATTAGAGAAACATCGTATCGGTTTACCATTTGAAGAAGTCATTGCGGAAATTGTTGACTCGGACGTAATTGGGATTAATTCAAACTTTACGCATTCGCGACGAATTGTTGCTGATTTTATCCGCTTTTGCGCCGAGCAAAATCCCAGAGCTGTGATCGTGCTCGGTGGCACCGATGCGACCGTTGCGCCTGAGTTTCATCTTGATTGTGGGGCACATGTTGTAGTTAAAGGAGAGGGCGAGCTCTGCTTTGCTGATCTATTGGAGTGTGTTGATAAGCGGCTAGATTTTGATCAGGTTCCAAACATTGCATTCAGGGCAAAAGATGGAGCTATTAAGCATACAGCCAAAACCTTCCTGTCTCGATCTGGATCGTACAACGTAAACGAAATGCTTCCTCCGGATCTGGATCTCGTAGATTTGGATAGTTATTCAGATACTGGGGAGGGTAAGCCACCGTTTGGAATTCAGGGGCCGTTTATAAGTGTGGAAACATCTAGAGGTTGTGCGCAGGCTTGTTCCTTCTGTGCAACGCCGAGCACAAAGGGCCGTTTCCGCTTCATGCAGCTGGAAAAAATTCGGAAGCATTTCGAATATTTCAAATTAAAGGGTATTCGAACTCTGCTGTTTCAAGAGGATAATCTTCTATCCAGAATTCACCGCCACGCTTCTGGGAAATCCGCTTTTGACGATGGCAGGGATGAACTTTTCGATATGTTCAATCTTGCCAGAAGCATGGGGTTTTGTTGGGAATTTACCAATGGAATTGAGCTCGGCCAATTTGAGCACCAGGGCGTAGTCGATCATGAACTTATTCAGGTTATGTTCAATTCAGAATTTGTAGATGGCGAATTGGTGGGATGCTATCGGGCGACTCTGCCGCTGGAGAACCTCACAGATGATTCATCTAAGCTTTTTAGGAAGCTCAAGCCGCTTGGCGTGATCAAGGATGTTTTGGAGGGCATTGTCAAGACTGGCGTACACTCGCTGTCATTTAATGTGATCATTGGGCGCCCAGAAGATGATGAGTACAACCTCTGTTTAACATACTTAAGATCAAAGGAGATTAGAGCGATTTGTCGGAATTTTAACCCTGATGTTCAGGTGTATTTTAATGTATATATACTATCTCTACTCCCTGGTACGGTCGATTATAAGCATCATAATCATCGATTGGCCTATGACCTTAATATTGATCCGGAAGTGATCACCTTTTACCTTGGCTCACTCAATACTAACTATTTCTCCCCCTTGGAAATTACTCAGGCACGTGGGGCGATGGCCAAGCTGCTAAATAGCGATGCACTGATCGATGATTATGATGAGGTTCATTACCTCTCAAGCGAGAGATTTGAACGGCTTTTTACCGATGCTGATCGAGGAAAGTTACCTAGCGGCAGAATTTTGGCCAAAGAGCTTAGTCCAACTTTTTAAAAGTTGCTCTTACCCAAAGGGCCGCTCAATAGCCAGACGTGCAAAAACTGTTAAGCACTAACTACCCCCCCAGTGTCTTTCACTCTTGGTCAGGTTAATTGCTAACGTAGAAAGAGGATCAGCAGGCAGTAGGCAGTCAGCAAGTAGGAACCAGACATGAGTTCCATTTCAGCTGCCACGACTGTAATGATCAGCAGCAGGTTGAATGAGCCCCTTAGATTCCCTTGAGTGTTTGATCTATATCAGCACCGCGCCAACGGAAAGGGCTGGCCACTGGCGGCTCGAAAAACTGTCTGCCTATCTGATGGCTCGGTGAAATTTGTGCACCCCCCTTTCTGAGCCACCAAAATGGGAGCTCAGAAATTTTTCGTAGGTGGTACTGGCACGCGGAATCTGGCCATTAAATGGGTGTCCCTTCAATCAAGCGGGACACCTAAATGAACCAGCACTTCAGCAGTTTCTTCCACACCGTTATAGCCAGTGTATTGAGCGGCCTAATCCTTTACTGGATTACAAGCGAGCGCATTCCAGCAGCTCCCCCCAGCGTCCATTGCTACTTCGTGGTTCCTGACCAACCTAAAGCTGCCGCCGCAGAGGCGCAGTACGAGACTGTGCAATGAGGTTGTACGTACCGCAATGGGACAGATGGAAATCCATCGATTGTGGCACGTGCGACATCACGGCTGCTCCACTGGAGACGTCACAGCATCACCCTTGGGAGGCTGCTTAAAGCCCGGAATCACCACCAATTGCCTCAGATCGTTAACCTTCAAATCGATGCTCTTGCCGCTGGGGGCAAGAGCAAGCTCCCCTAGTGCGAATACACGGAAGTAATCGGCATCTTTTTGTCGCAGAATTCCATCGATGTATCGCCGAAATCGGTACTCGCTCATCTGCTCTTTGGATACGTAGAGGAACACTGGTTTGTTATCAACCCAGTCAAAGAACCTTAGCTTGAACCCTAAATCGTGATCGTTACCCGTGCCATAGCGTTTGACCAGGCTGGCACCTCCATGGATAACGCGGTTTGAGAGGCCTACCTTGGCATAGGCGATGCTCTTGAAGTACCAAGACAGGGGAATCTCGCCTTCGCCCACTATCCTGAGCTTCATGGCTTTGAACTCCTCATCGGAGAGTTCAAGCTTGGCGTGTCGGTAGCACTCCACCAGTCGCTCAAAACTGCTGGTTCTGTGGTTTCGAGATACTCTCTCGCCTCGACCTACCCCTGTGCTTCGACTCCCCTCAGTAACATCGCTGACGCCGGCAGTGCCTCCTGAGGAGGCTCCCTCTGTTGCCTCTTCAGTGGTTGGGTCGAATACATCGATGTAGTCATGCAGCTTGCGGCGAGCCCTTCGAAGGAACGCGTCGCCATCGGTCTCCCCTGGGAGCTTGCCATCGACCTCCTCGGCATCCTCATCAATCATCCACTCGCAGTCCGGAGCGTGTCCGTACTTCGGATTCTCACGGAAGTGCGCTATGCGATAGGTGTCGTGGGGTTGTTTGTCATAGTTAACTGCGGTGACTTCAGCTTGGATTGCGAGGTCGCGGCACGTCTCGTTCGAGCACAAGAACCTGAAGCGGCTGCGGGGTTCTGGGAGTGAGAAAAAGGCTCGCCGGGCTTCGGCGATTGAGAGTACCTCGCCCAGCTGGACGCAGTAAGCTCGTGTGATGGGGGTTCTAGTCGACATCCGATTCAAGCCCCTGATCTAGACCGTACTGAATTCAATCATTTGTAGCGGTATCACTTGTCGTAGCCAAAGGTATGTCGGTGCTCAGCAAGGTAAGGCAAATGCCTTGGATCGATCTTGCGCAACCTCATTGTCGAAGATAGGCCGAACTCCGGTGGTAGCTGCTTCGCAGCCGGCGACATGAGAATCGAACCGTTATCGCGGAAAGAGATCAGGCCTTGATCGAAGAGCCGATCATAATGCGGAGCCAGCAAAATCCCGTTGAATGGATCAAGCTTCACGTCGGCGTCTGATTTGCTCCAGGGCACGATGTGAGAGGCGATCAGTAGCTTGGGCTCATCCACGCCGGAGAGCGCGCATGCATCTCCCCAGAACGCCATTACCTGCTTTCTAAATCTTTGCTGGCCAACACGAGCCATGACAGTCGTGGCGCGAGAGGTGATGAGGGTGGAGGTGTCCTGCTTGCTGTCCTGCCCATCTTCGTATTCCTCAGCATCAAGCACGGTAACGACGAAGCTGGACTCCGGGTTTTCCAGCACGATGGGACGGATTATCTCGACCAGAGCTTGAGGAAATTGGATCTCACATCCGCTGGTGATCTGGAAGTAATCAACCACATCTAGATCGAAACGCGGTTCAAATGAAATCTGGAGAAGGCGTCGGGTGCCATCTACGAAATCACAGTGTTCACGAACCTCTGGGTGTGAGCCCCATAGAGCATGCTCTTTCTTCCGGTCACGAAATGGCTGCTCCCAAGAAGTGTTGGATAGCTGAATAAGCCTGGCCATGCTTGTTCCTTTTGCTGGCGTTAGAAGGATCAGGCTATCGATCTACCTGCGTAGCGTCTACCCACCAGCGGCTGCCGATCCTGATCACACTAGGTGGCTCCTAGCTAGAAAAAGCGGCGCTTGTCTCGATGGTAGAACTTGAACGCAAGGGCCCAGAACGAAACCAGCGCGATGAGAGCGGCCTTGTCGAAGCGCTTCATCAGCTTGGTTATGACTACTTGCTCCAGACCAGCAACGGTGCCTGAAAAGTGCAGCCGCGATACATAGAACTCACCTAGCAAGCTGATACCCACGAAGAAGACGACACCCAGTATCAGTGCCACCTGGGTTCGCTTCGACAGTGCGAGTACATACAAAACCTCAGTGAAGTAGTCCTTCACAGCACCCTCCTTGGTGAGCCAGCTATTGCTGCTGATGTGCACGTGCCTGGTGTGACAACCCCTCCAGAAGCCCATAAATCTGGTCATCCGTGAGGGCGAATTTGGGAACAAATTTCATCCCAGGCGGCAGCTGATGCGGATAGCACATGAAAGCACCTTTTCCGGTGCCGAAGTACTTCAGGATGTAGTCGCTGAGCCGGTTCGGCTGCGTGAGCTCGTAGGCAGTTCGGAAGATCGAGAGATCGCAGATGCTTTCTCCAATCATCACCCAAGCGTGCCCATCCCAGGTTGCATCGACGATCTCATCATCATGCGTTGGGCGGGGCAGATTGTCGTAGCAGCGGAAAACATGCTTTCCGTTGATCAAGAGGTCACCCAGGATGACGACGGCGGGAACATCACTGGCCCGCAGAGCTGCAACGAAACCGGCGCTGATCATGACACAGTGGCCCGCCGCACGGGGAATGGAGGCGAGGGTTCGCGTTGCCGTTTCAGCAATCAGCTTCAGGTCATTCGCGTGGTAGCTGACGTAATCCGCGTAGGCCTCCTGGCCTCGGTCACGAATGATGATGTCGCGAAGCAGCGTAGTGGTCATGGCTCTTCCTTCGTGAGTTGGCGTTAGGGCATGGGGGGCGCTGTTACCGGAGACCGGCTCCATCGCAGCGCCATTTCAACGCACCCAGATCATTAAATCAACTCTTCGCGCATAAAGACGTTGATTTATGCGAAGACATGGAGAATCATGTTTTCAACCAACCGACATCAATGGGGTGTGCAATGGCATTCCGGGCAGACGAAGCAGCAGAACGCAATTACGAAGAGGCCGAGCGCTACCTAGTGCCTCCGTCCATGTATGCGAATGACGTAGAGCGAAGAAATGCCAAGGAGACGCTTCAGGAGCTCACTTATGAGCTTGGGCCGGTAGTGGATGCATACCCATCCTGGCACCCCCTGGTCAGTAACAATCGCAGTCGTTTCCCGATCACCAGGCCAGGCCATGACTGCGGATATGAGGGGCTAGACCATACGAGGCTCTTCGCTCATGGCTTCATTACCTGTCCCTACAATGACGGCCAGGCAGTGATTGACTCGGTCAACAAACTCCCTAAAACCCATATCGCCCTCATCACCGCCGAACGATTGGATGTGAAGTTCTACCAGCCCGGCACTACTGCCATTTTGGTCAGATGTGACTGGGGCAGAGATCTGCGCGACAAGATGATTCCGATATCACTGGCGATGCCGCTGTTGCTTGAGCGGGAGCTTCAGTTCTGGCAGGTGGCAGAGGTGGCCGAAACCTGGGAAACCATGCGCGGTTACTTCCTCGGGAAACCCTACGGCAGTCGCTCGTCGCTGTTCGTGAACCAGGACACCGGCCAGAAGATGAAGAAGATATGGGAGGCCCTGATCAACACCGGGATGTTCGGCCCAATCATGGTCGACGGCTGAGGAAACCAGCATCGGAGGTGCGGTAAAAAAACGCAGCTTCCCCCAACAGATGCGCACATCAGGCCTTGAAACGATGGCACTTAGTCACCATAGATCCTATCTCCAACACTCAGAAAGGATGCATGACATGGCAAAAATTACTAAGGGCGATCTCAAGTACAGCGACTACAGCTGGAAGGCCGTACCCGGAGATGATCCAAAAAAGACCAAAGAGGATGCGGATCGTTTCAGTCGGAAGGAAGGGTACGAAGTCCTCCATCTGCTGAATTCACTGAAATCCGCCGAAGGAGGTGAGCTTGCCTTACGCACCCTCCAGGTTTGCGAGTGGATGATCCATGAGCATCTGCCCTCCGATGTACAGGGCCGTCAGAAAGTTATGGGGTGGATCGGGAACAATTACCCCGTCTTGTCTAAAAAGTATCCGTTCTGAACCTTGGCTCCGCTCGTAAGGGCGGCCCAATCTGCGGCATCTTGTCTCTCTGCCCTAGTGTGCCGAGGGACAAGGTGGCTGTATAAGCTTTGTACATTCCCACTAGATAGACACATACCGGACAACTACCTAGCTGAGTTGCCGCGTTCCACGGAGGGGCTTTTTTTGACAGGAGCTGCGATTGTTGAGCGCGTTCTCTGCGTAGTAGACAGGTGCCTGAGAAGCACGTTTCCTGATGACTACTACAAACGCTGTATGTACGCGTCGTTTGGTTTACACCGGCTGCTTCAGGCTCGGGGTTACAGCCCTGTAATCGTGGGCGGAAATTTTGGAGCTTTTGTTGTATCGCGGGATAAATCGCTAGCTTCGATCCAGGGGTACGCGTCTGGCTCTGGCGAGCACTCCCACTACTGGATTGAGCTAGACGGCTCCATCATCGACTTGGGTACTTACTATTTGCCAGTCGAATCCAGCTTTCAGGCTTGCGAGATGCCCGTGGTGTTTTGGAGTACGAGTTACCCATTACCCAAAGGGCTAATCTATAGCCCAAGTGCCCGCTATCCCTCGTCGGATTTTTCCCGACTTTCACCGCATATTATGGAAAAGATGGAGCCTTTTCTTGCTGCATGCCACGCAAGAATGGCTAAACCACTAACCAAGCCGAAAATTGGAAAGTGGCTCGTCACTAGCCCCTCATCTATTCAAAAGGCAGCCCAAAAAGGTGATCCATGGGCACGGGCAATGATTCAGTACGAGTCCATGCCGGCAGAACAATTTGTCATTAGATAAGTGGATCAACGTAGATAGTGAATCTTTCGGGGCGAAGATTGAGTTTGATTTTCAGTGGCCATAGAGTGGCTCGACATATCAGATACCCTGTCATGTGCGACTTTGTTAAATAGATGAATTGAATAGATGCCGCTCTACATGCTGCTCAAATAATCGGCTTTCAACGCGGCGATCACAAGCGCATCAGGAAAGATTAATAAGTAAGCTGAGAAAATGAGCAAGAGAAGAAAAAACAGAAATAACAAAGCCTCAAGACCGCATCGCGATCAACCTAAAAGTCGACTTCAAAGCCTTGGATCTAAACTTAAAAAGCCTTGGCTAGTCGCGTCTTCAATTGTAGCCTTTGTATTGGCTGCAATAAATTACTCTCAACCGTGGATCATGTCTTACCTAGATGGTAGGATCTTTGGAGGCCTTTCACTGTATCTGCATAGTGAAAAGCTGGAGAGGGTCTATCCGACCTATATTTTCTTTACTGCGCCGCCCACCTCGCGGGAAATTCACGCTCTATTACCGGTAGAGAGTTCAGTGCTGAATACTTCCATGCAGCCTGAGAAAAAAGTCACCCTTTCTATACGGTATCCCAAGCAAAGCAATCGGGAGATGATTCCCGAAGAATTTATCAAGCACTCGGGTGCAATGCTCGCTGATGATGTAGTTCATGAGACCAACTCAGATAAAAAATATTCGCTATCGATTTATCGAGCTACTTTTCTGGCGGCTAACGACAGAATAGGTTTTCCTGATGCATCTTTTATTATTCCATTACCGCCAGATAGTAACCTGCCCGACATATCAGTGCCTTCACAAGGCTTAGATGTCGAATTCACCGTATACAGCGAATCCCGAAAGCCAGAAGAGTGGCAAGTAAGGTATCGAGCAGTAGATGCCAGAAATGTAAATGAAATGACCTGGTGGATTACTAATAGCTATAAGCCACATATGGCTAGACTATTACGAGAGCGGCTTGGCTTTTGGCGCTATCTTTACGGATGGGCAACATCGGAAGAAACTACTGTCTATTTTTTTTCTCCCAAGTTTAATTACCTGCGAGGCTTATCAATATACTCCCCTACAGATTGGCCAAAAGCCTACACGGGCTTTAAATTTAGCCCATATGAGAGGGAGCTTATTCTTGGCATCTAACGTGCAGCTCTCAACAATATTATGGCCAGGGGGGGAGAAAATCATTCTCCCTTGGACTTAAACGCCAAGATCAATCTGAGCTTTCAGCCTGCGCAATTCTGATGGAACACAATCAATCGGGAGGTCAGATAGGATGAGAAATGTCAGCCGCCTCTTGGTCTGCCGCAGTACTCGAAAGTGCAGTCGATTCATGGTTCGGTGAGGGCCAAGCACTGGGCGCTCGCCGGATTCGATGTTGGCCAACAGAATCCCGGCAAGCTGAGCCATCCCCTCTGTGCTAACCAGCCCTGGCGGTTCATCAATCTGCACGTCTCTCGACAGCAAATTCAGGTAGCCACAGATCATGTGCTCCAGCTGCTGTGCACCGTGTACAGACAGCGCACAAGACCAAATGGCTCGCTCGTCACCTGGAGTCATACGTGTTCCAAAAACAACGAGGGCCGCTTACGCGGCCCTCTGGTCAACTCGAAACGAGTTTATTGCAGCCAAGCTTCGACAACGTCAGCGCCATGCTCGGTTTTCCAAGCTTTCAGCACCTTGTGGTTGCCGCCCTTGGTTTCGACCACTTCACCTGTGTTCGGGTTTTTGTAAATCTTAACGGTGCGCTCGCGGCGAGCCCCCTTCACCGGGGCCACAGAAGCCTTGCCAGCGTTCGGATCGAGCAACGCGATCACATTGCGCAGGGAGTAGTTGTACTCGGCGAGCAAGGCGCGGAGTTTGTTTTCAAACTCAATCTCTTTCTGAAGCTTTTGATCGTTTTTGAGGGCTTCGAGGCGGGCGGTTTGCTCGGCAATTTGGGCTTCGAGGGCCTTGTATTCTGCGATGATCGACATGCGGATTCCTGATAAAAACTGAAGGGGCTTATCCGGCCAGAGCTGGCCATTCAATGCTGGCTTAGGAGCTGAGGGGTCAAGGTGCCCTCAAAGTACATATTAATTCAGAGTAAACTTACGCGTGTACTTTCTTGATACCCAGCCCTCTGAGCCTCCTGCAACGACGGTGACATGCAGCCAGTCCGGGTTATTGGCGTCGAGCACTTCGAGCATCTGCCCATCGACCAAGTGAACCGGAAGTATTGGTGCCTTGGTGCTGGGCCCCGCTCTAAACCGAACGTTCTCACCTCGTACAAAGCGGTAGTCGCCGTCAGGAATGAAAGCAGCAGTGCACATTTCCCTGCGCACCATCTTGCCCATCTGTCCCGCAGTCATGCCTGGCAAAATTTTAGGCTGCAAGAAGCACAGCTCTTCACGGACAGCGTTTTGGGCTGCAAGGTAGGTGGCCAGCAAACCAATGAACCAACAAAACCATTTAAAGTAGGCCTTCGCTGCTGGACTTAGCTTCGACAAGTCTCCAGTCGATGCGG